>JAYWAI010000065.1:0-7012 GCA_043782545.1 Acidimicrobiia bacterium | reverse complement strand
CATTGTTTGACGCCTACGGACTGCCAGCGATTACGTCTGCGCAAATGGAAGATTTCGCCGGTGTGGCGCGTCGGCTCTGGCGCGGCGAAGTGGTTTTTGGCCACGATGGTCCTATCGGGAAATACCCGGTTCTCGCACTCGATACCGCTTTCGACGAAAACATCCCCATCATCATTTCGGCGTTCGGCCCCAACAGTTTGGAGCTGGCGGGTCGCGTGTTTGATGGCGTAATTCTGCACACATTTTTTGGTGACGAAACACTTGCTCGTTGCGTGCGCACCGTGAAGACGGCGGCCGAAAAGGCGGGCCGCGACCCCGATAAAGTGCGCGTCTGGTCGTGCTTTGCCACTATTGGCGACCACCTCCCATACGACGTGCGGCTCAAGAAAACAGTCGGTCGTCTGGCCAGCTATCTCCAGGGTTACGGCGACCTGATGGTGAGCACCAACGATTGGGACCCCGCAGTGTTGCAACGGTTTAGAGTCGACGAGATGGTGTCGAAATTTGCCGGAGCGTTCGACGCCAAAGCCACCACTGAGCAACTCGAACATGTCGCCACCCTCATTCCCGATGAGTGGCTGTCGGCCGCGGCAATGGGCACGCCCGACCAATGCGTCGACAAAATTCTGGGTCAATTCGACCTGGGTGCCGACAGTGTGATTTTGCACGGCGCCAGCCCCGCTGAGCTCGCCCCGATCTTGGCCGCATATGGCCCACGCCGACCCGCTGGCCGATTCGATCACATGAACGCCAACCCTGGCCGCTAAATCAAATAGGGGTGGTGCATCGCCTCGCGGCGACACACCACCCCTACTGTCAACTCATAGAGTTATTCGCCGTTGGCGTTGAGCGTCACATCGACGGGCTTGAAGCTGGCACCTGTGGTATCGACTTTGGCATCGGTCAACATCTTGAGCGCCTTGGTCACATAGTCGTTCGTGAAACCGTTGGCAACGGGTTTGGTGAGCACGGTGGCTCCCTTGGCGTTCTTGGTCTCGCTAGCAATCTTGACTGTCTGATCCCATGCTGCTTGATCGATCATGCCGGCACCATTGGCGGCGGGCCAGATCAACTTGTTGATCTCGTTCATCTGCCAGAGTTGATGCGACTTGCCGAGCTTGGAACCCTTGGCCACCACGAGATCGGCGCACTTTTGTGCGTTGTCGCGGCAGTAGGCCCACCCCTTCAACGACGCAGCGATCAGCTTCGTGGTGGTGTCTTGGTAGTCCTTGTCGCTCGACAGTTTCTTGGCGTCAGCCCAGATTGCATCTTGCAACATGGCCGCGCCTTCGGCGTTGTAGTCCACCAGGTTAAAATCGGCAGCCGTGTACAACTTGTTCGTCTTGGGGTTGGTGGCTTCCAGCACCTGCGCGTATTCGTTGTAGGTCATGGCTTCTGCGGCGTCGATGTCGCCCGAAAGCAACGCCTTCATATCGAAGTTTTGTTGCACGAGCGTCACGTCCTTGGCGGGATCGAGCCCGGCCTTGGTGACGCCAGCAAACACTTCGTATTCGTTACCGAATCCCCAGTTGCCGATCTTCTTGCCTTTGAAATCGGCTGACTTCATGACGCTCTTGTCTTTGAAGGACACCTGACGTGTGCCAGAGCGTTGAAACACTTGCGCCACGTCGATGATGTCGGCTCCAGCTTCCTTTGATGCCAATGCTTTGGGCACCCAGGAAATGGCAAAATCGGCACCGCCCGAGGTCAACACCTTGGCTGGCACTATGTCGACGCTGCCTTCAAGAATCGTGACGTCAAGCCCCATATCTTTGAAGTATCCCTGATCAACAGCTGCGTAGTACCCAGCAAACTGAGCCTGAGTCACCCACTGCAATTGCAGTTTCACGGCTTTTGTCTTAGTCGGACTGGACGACTTGGCGGCGGAGCTGCACGCAGCGCCAACCAAGGCCAGAGCAAGGGTTGCCCCTGCCGCGCGGATAAGTTTCTTATTCATATTCTCTCCTGGGTTGTGGTGTTGATGGTTGAGAAATATTTGGATAACTTGCTCACGTGGAGCGCTTACGTCGATATGGCATCGCCACGTATTCGAGCCCGACAGCCGCGAGGTAGAACCCTAAACCAAGCACGCACGCCCCTGCTACGAAAGCAAACTCTCGCGTCGTTTTCGACACCGTCGCCGCCGACGTAATGGCGTAGCCAAGCCCGTTCTGACGCCCACCGAAGTATTCCGACACAAACGCGGTGATGACGCTGGTGGCCGCGGCGATCTTGAGCGCCGTGAAGAAAAAAGGCAACGCCGCCGGCACCCGCACCTTGGTGAGTAGCGCCCGATCCGTCGCCGCGTACGACTGCATCAGTTCACCTTGCGCTTCCGTGACTTGCCGCAGACCCTTCACCAGGTTGACGTACACCGCAAAAAACACGGCGACGGCGGTCATGAGCCGGCGGGCAATCTCGGACGTTTGAGAGAACATGTTGTAGAACTGCGCCACCAACACCACGATGGGAATGGCCCCCAGAGCAGTAGCGAGCGGAGTGACGATCTCGGAGAAAATCTTGAATCGACTGCCGACGAAACTGGCCACGACGCCGAGCGCAACGCCGGCCACCAGGCCGATCAAGGCATTGAGTCCGGTATGCCACATGGCGTCGCGGATGGCTGTGGTGTTGTTCAGCATCTGGCGCCAAATGCCCGATGGGGCCGGCAGGAGCACCTCGCGAATGTCTTGCGCCTTGATGAACAGTTCCCACAACGTCAAGAACACCACTCCCACCGCGATCGGTGGCCACGCCGACCTGACAATCTCGGGCACTCGGCCAGATGACTTCACGCCAAAACTCCATACTCAATATTCCGTAGGGCTTCGCGAACTTCGGTGACTTTGGCAAAAAATTGCGGCAACTCGCGAGTGTCATACGACCGGTCACCAAGGGGCACGTCGACCAATTTGGCGATCTTGCCGGGCCGGGGCGACATGACGACAACCGTGTCTGAAAGGTACACAGCTTCGGGGATGGAGTGGGTCACGAATACCACCGTGCAGCCGGTTTGTTTTTGAATGCGAATCAGCTCATCTTGCATGTGTTCGCGTGTCATTTCGTCCAGTGCGCCAAATGGTTCGTCCATCAACAACAGCGATGGATTGAACGCCAACGACCGGGCGATAGCCACTCGTTGCTGCATACCCCCGCTGAGCTCGAAGGGATGATGGTCGGCGAACTCGCTGAGCTTGACGAGGTCTAGCATTTCGAGTGCTCTGGCCCGCCGCTTGGCTTTGTCCCATTTGCGGAGTTCGAGGGGCAACTCGATATTTTTGCTGACGGTACGCCACTCAAACAACCCCGCTTGCTGGAATGCCATCCCGTAGTCCTGATCCAGACGTGCCTGATGTGCTGGCTTGCCATTCACGAGCACCGTCCCAGCGGTTGGTTCAGTGAGATCGGCAATGAGCCGCAACAACGTCGATTTGCCACAGCCCGAAGGCCCGATCAACGACACAAACCTTCCGCGCTCGACCACGAGGTCGATGTTGTTCAGCGCGCGCACTTCTGTTGATTGCCCGGCATTGAATGTCTTCGTCAATCCCGAGATCTGGACCGCGTGGACGGCGTGAGCAATGGGGTTCATACGGTTGATTCCCGTTGTCGATTTTTCATGGCAAACACATCAAGCCCAGCAACTGCGCCGGCCATCACTAGACCTAATACCGCCGCGCCGATGAGCGCGGTAAATACCTTGGCCGGGTCTGACGTTGACTCTGTGGAATATTCGATTATGAGTCGGCCGATGCCGCCTCTCAAGCCGATAGAAATCTCGGCCACGATCGCTCCAACAATTGCGGCCGCAGACGCCAATTTCAACGCAGGTACAACAAACGGTACCGACGCCGGCAGCCGTACCTTCCAGACCGTGGGCCACCACCCCGCCGCGTAGGACTGCATCAATTCCAACGAGGCTTCGTTAGGGGATTGCAGACCCCGCAACGCTCCGAGTGACACCGGAAAGAACGCCAAATACGCAGCAATGAACGCTACGGACATCCACGGTTCCCAGGTGAGAGGCCCAATCGAAAGCTGGTTTTGCCACCCTGCCACCAGCGGCGCAATAGCAATGAGCGGCACGGTTTGACTGGCGATGATATACGGCGTCATAGCCCGTTGAGCTGTCACGAATCGTTGCATCAACAACGCCAGACCCAGACCTACAACGGCGCCAGCGAGCAGGCCAGCTAGTGCGAGTCTGAACGAATACCACGCGCTGCCTAACACGACTTGCCAAATGTATGTCGAGTCACCGCGATGCTCGGGGCGAGTGAACCGCGACAACATCGCGGACACGTGCGGCATCGATGAGTCATCGGCTCGAGCGGGCATAGTGAAGCCCAGCAGGTGCACATGACCGCTGGCATCGGCCAGTGCTTTGTAGCCCTCCCACATGCCCACCACGATGAGTAGTCCAATCGTGAACATCACGGCTCGACGAGCCCCCCGACGAGACAAGCTTGAATAGAAAATTGGTTCGTTCAACTCTTAGCCGCCACGTGCTGGGCCATGGCGGGCACGATTGTTTCGCCATACGCGGTCAGGGTGGTGTCTTTGTTGTCGTGCTGTAGATAAATCGAGAACTGGTCCACACCAAGTGCTTCGAGTTCTTTGAGTCGCTCAAGATGTTTGGCAGGAGAGCCCAGCAAACAGAACCGATCCACGATCTCGTCGGGCACGAACGTGGCGTGGGTGTTTCCCGCCCGCCCGTGTTCGTTGTAGTCATAGCCTTGGCGGGTTTTGATGTAATCGGTCAGCGCGGTGGGCACATCGCTCGACTCGCCGTAGCGCCCTACAATGTCGGCCACATGATTGCCGACCATACCGCCAAACCACCGACACTGGTCGCGTTGGTACGCCATCGAAACTTCGTCGTCGCTACCAATGTAGGCCGGAGCGGCGACGCAAATTTTCACTGATTTCGGGTCGCGGCCAGCGGCCTCTGCAGCACAGCGCACCGCGGCGATGGTCCACGCCACGATCTGCGGGTCAGCTAACTGCAAAATAAATCCGTCGGCAATTTCCCCCGTAAGCGCCAACATTTTCGGCCCGTAAGCAGCCACCCACATCTCGAGCCGACTGGCGCTCCCCCAGGGGAACCTGATCGAGGACCCTTTGTAGTCAACAGCTCGCCCATTGGCCAGTTCCCGAATCACATGCACCGACTCGCGCATTTCGCGCAACGTGACCGGGGCACCGTTGGTGACCCGCACCGCGGAGTCTCCTCGCCCAATGCCACACACGGTGCGGTTGCCGTACATGTCGTTCAACGTGGCGTAGGTGCTGGCCGTCACCGTCCAATCGCGAGTGGCGGGATTGGTTACCATCGGGCCAACGATCACTTTTCGGGTCGTAGCCAAAATCTGAGAATAAATTACGTATGGCTCTTGCCACAGGATGTGGCTGTCGAACGTCCACACATAGCTGAAGCCAAAATTTTCAGCTCGTTGCGCGAGTTCGATCACGCGTGATGCCGGTGGGTTTGTTTGGAGTACGACGCCAAAATCCATGTGCCCTCCTACAGCAAGTAACTCGATAGTCCACGTTTGACGTATTCGCCATCTCCTTTGCGGCCAAGGTACGAACGACCATCAATGATGAGGCGACCCCGACTAAACACCTTGCTGACCGTCCCGTTGATCACCATGCCTTCGTAGGCCGAATGGTCCATGTTCATGTGATGCGTTTCCACGCTCAGAGTCTGGGTGGCGTTGGGGTCGTAGATCACGATGTCGGCGTCGAATCCGGGCACGATGTCGCCCTTGCGCCCGTCGAGGCCAAACATGCGAGCCGGAGTGGTGGAGCACAATTCGACCCATCGCTCCTTGGTGATCTGGCCATCGACCACGCCTTGATAGATCGTGTCCATCCGGTGCTCCACGCCACCAATACCATTAGGGATTTTCGAGAAATCGCCCAACCCGAGTTCCTTCTGCTCCTTCATACAGAACGGGCAGTGGTCGGTGGCCACCACCGATAAATCGTTGGTACGTAAGTACTTCCACAGCGCCGCTTGGTGGCCTTCGCCACGGTGTCGCAAGGGCGTCGAGCACACATAGGCCGCGCCTTCAAAGCCGGGCTTGGCCAGATGATCCTCGGCCGAAAAGTACAAGTACTGAGGGCACGTTTCGCCAAACACGTTGGCACCATTGCCCCGGGCCCGACTCACAGTCTCGACCGCTTCCTTGGCCGACATGTGCACTATGTACAGCGGCGCCTTGGCCACTTTGGCGAGCATGATCGCTCGGTGCGTGGCTTCTTCTTCCATCTCGACGGGCCGTGTCATGGTGTGGAAATATGGTGCCGTTTCGCCACGGCCAAGAGCCTGAGCGATGAGCACGTCGATCGCTGGGCCGTTCTCGGCGTGCATCATGATCATCGAACCGTTATTGCTCGCCACCTGCATGGCCTGAAGCAATTGCGCGTCGGACGAATAGAACACGCCGGGATAGGCCATGAACATTTTGAAGCTGGTGATGCCTTCGTGATCCACGAGGTAATCCATGGCCTTGAGGCTTTCAGCGTTGGCTTCTCCCACGATCATATGGAAGCCGTAATCGATAGCGCATTGCCCGGCGGCCTTGCGATGCCATTGCGCCAACCCGTCTTCGATGCGCTCCCCCACCCGTTGCACCGGGAAGTCGATGATGGTTGTGGTGCCACCAAATGCCGCGGCCAGAGTGCCCGTCTCAAATGTGTCAGAGGCACTCGTGCCGCCAAAGGGCAACTCCATGTGCGTGTGCGCATCAACACCGCCAGGGATCACGTACTTGCCGGTAGCGTCGTGCGTGTCGTCGGCAGTGACGCCCAGCGACGCAGAGGAGCCCGGTGCCAGTACAGCAGCGATCGTGGTGCCGTCGATGAGCACATCGGCCAACGTGCTTCCAGTGGCCGAAATGACGGTGCCGCCGGTAATCAGTGTGCGAGCCATAGAGAATCTCCCTCGAGGAATAGTTCGTTACGGTTGGACAAGCGATCCGTACATATCAGGGCGACGGTCTCGATA
>JAYWAI010000064.1:0-2660 GCA_043782545.1 Acidimicrobiia bacterium | reverse complement strand
AACGAGACTGTTTCTCGGGCACGTGGGCGGGTTGGATGATCGCCGGCAAAGGTGGCGCCGGTACCGAATTGTCGCCGGGTGATCTCGACGAAGCAATCCAAGCCTTCATCCGATTCTCTGGCTCCCAAGGCGGCACAAATGCTTCCGGTGTTGCCTCTCAATCGGCCTTTGACAAAGTAACTGCTTTCCGCAAGGGCGTGTTGGGCACGGAAACCAACTGCGTGGCGCTGTACCCCAACGGCCCTGCGGGTGCCTAAGGAATCAGCCCCATTTCACGTGGTCGTCGTGGCCGGTGGTCCCGGCCCGAATGCCAGCGATAGCGCTTGGATACTCAAGGCGCTCGGCGGTTATGACGCTGTCATCGCCGCCGACTCTGGATACGACATCGCCATGACGCTCGGCTTGGCGGTTGATGTACTTGTCGGCGACCTGGATTCGATTTCGGTCGATGGTCTGGTTCGGGCACGAGCCAGCGGAGTTGAGATTCGATCGTTCAGCATCGACAAAGACTTCACCGACTTGGAACTGGCTCTGGACGTCGCCGTCGAAATGGGTGCTGTGCACGACGCCACCCGGGTAACTCTGATCGATAGTGGCGCAGGGCGTTTCGATCACGTCGTCAGCAATCTGATGTTGTTGACCAGCGACCATTTGGAAGGCCTCGCTATCCGGGCGCTCGTTGCCGGATCAGTCGTGCAGGTATGCCGCCCGGGGCACAATGCCATCATTGGTCACCCTGGCGATGTGGTCACTCTCATGGCCGCAACACCGTTGGTTGAGGGTATCACAACGACAGGGTTGCAGTATTCGTTGGCTAGCGCATCGCTGCGATTCGGCCAGACGCTTGGCGTCAGTAACGTGCTCGTTGCTGACCACGCCGAACTGCATCACCGCACGGGCGTGTTGCTGGTGTTCCAGCCGACCGCTGAACGCATTGCCAGATAGCGGGCCATGTCAGGGGCCTTGAGGGCTGGCGAGAAAAGAAACCCTTGGCCCTGTGTGCACTGAAACTCGCGAAGTAATTGGAGTTGAGCATCGGTCTCGATCCCTTCGGCCACGATTTCGAGGTTTAACAAACGCCCGAGCGACACGATTGCCTCGACAAACCTTGCATCGCGATCCGACCAGGTCATGGTCTCCACGAATTGCTTGTCGACCTTGAGAATGTCCAGTTCGAATTGGTGTAGATAACTCAGTGACGAATAGCCGGTGCCGAAATCGTCGATCGATACGCGCACACCCAACGCTCGCAATTCGGCAAGCTGTGCAGCTGTCTCGTCGATGTCGCTAATCAACACGGTTTCAGTCAATTCCAAAATCAATTGATTAGCGGCGAGACCAGACGACGCCAGGGCCGTACGCACTTCGGTGAGTACGTCAGAGCGTTGCAACTGACGAGTTGACAGGTTGACAGCCAAGGAGAGTCGACGACCTCGCACCGCAGATTCTTGCCATTCCATCACGGCTTGGCATGCCTGTCGGAGCACCACCGAGCCCAGCTGCACTACCACGCCAGACTCTTCTGCGAGCGGAATGAATTGCGATGGCGGCACCGAGCCACGGGTGGGATGTTGCCAACGGGCCAGCGCCTCAACGCCCACCACGTCACCGGTGCTCAGATCTACGACAGGCTGATAGTTCACCGTGATTTCACCGCGATCGATAGCGCGGTGAAGGTCCGATTTTATCGCCGCACCCTCTACCAACGAGGCCCGCATGTAGTCGGCAAAAATCGACACGCATGATTTCCCGGCACGCTTTGCGTCGTACAACGCCATATCGGCATTGGCCAACAGTCCTTCCGCGTGCGACATTTCCGGCGACGCCACCGCCACACCCAAACTGGCACGCACGATCGTGTCTTTTCCTTCCAACACCAGTGGCTGCACAATTGACGCCAGCACGCGCTCGGCAGTTTCCTTAGCTGACTTGGGCGAGTCGATGGACTCGATCACAATGCCGAATTCATCGCCCCCGAGCCGAGCCGCGGTGTCTTCTGGCCGCACGGCATCAGAGATTCGATGCGCCACCGCCCGCAGCAAATCGTCGCCGGCACCGTGCCCGAGCGTGTCGTTGACCACCTTGAAATCGTCAAGGTCGATATAGATGACCGCCACCCAACTGCGATCTCGGCGCGCCAGCGCTCTGGCTAATCGATCGTTAAACAATGCCCGGTTGGCGAGCCCGGTCATGGCGTCGTGCAAGGCCAACCGGCGCATCTCACCATGTTGCGTTTTGAGTTCAGCCATCTTTCGTTCAAGGCGTCGATTGAGACCAAGATTTTCGCGAATCAACAACGGCTGACGGGCTATCAGGCACGTAGCGGTCGCCACACCCGTCCACCCCAGAAACGCGTCGAGTCCATGCCCACCAATGACCCGAATCCCAAAAACGGTCACCATGGCCAGGACTGGCACTACTGGCGCGAACAGGTGAATGGAGGCCACCAATGTCTTCTGGCTGGATCCTTCGCGATGCGGCGGCAACAACGTCGAGAGGCCAATGAGTACGAAGCCTAACGACCACATCACGTCGGGAAGTTTCGTCACCGACACCGATTGGTGCACCGTGAAGAACACAAACAGACTGTCGGCCATGGCAATAGCACCAACGCCGGCGAACACCAGTGTCAAGGGCGATTCCGAGCTACCTCGCCGACG
>JAYWAI010000063.1:0-2662 GCA_043782545.1 Acidimicrobiia bacterium | reverse complement strand
GATGACCGCCTCGACGAGACTGTGTTGTGCGCCAGGAAGGTGAAGGTCGCTGGTGTCGGTGCCCTCGCCAGATGTCCCCATGCCGAACAAGCCGGCCCGATCGCCAACCGCCAAAATCACGACGTCGGCCGATGAAGCAAGCGCGCAGGCCGCTTCGATACCCGATGTGTCGGCGTCACGAATCGGTACGCCGAGCGCGTACTCGATGTCGGCCGTGGGAAATTCGAGTCGGAGGGATGCCAACAACGACGGCGAATCAATCCCGAGCGCCAGGTCGGGATGGTGGGCGAGCACGTGGTTGGGAAACGAGTAACAGCCCATAAACGAGAGGCAATCATCAGCCGTCGGCCCAATGACGGCAATGCGTTGGCGCGTGTCAGGCGCGAATGGCAACAGGCCCTGAGCGTTGTCGAGTAACACAATTGACTGCTCAGCAATAGTGCGGGCGATGTTGCGGTTGCCTTCGCTGTCGAGGTCGAACGGCGTGCTGTGTCGGGCGGTGTCGCTCGACAATATGGCGCTTGGATTCCATTCGCCATCCAGTAAACCCAGCTCGATTTTCTGGCGCAACACCCGCAGCACGGAAAGCTCCAGCACGTCGGGGGAAATTTCACCCGACTCGATGCGTTGCAAAAGCGCCGCTCCATACGCCGACGTGTCGGGCAACTCAACGTCGAGACCGGCGTGCAATGCCATGAGCGCAGCGTCGTCGAGCGTTTCAGCGACTTTGTGCATCGATCGCAGGAACGTGATGGCCCAGTAGTCCGAAACAACGGTGCCGTCGAAGCCCCATTCGTCGCGCAAGATGGTGGTCAACAAATGTCGGTCAGCGGCCGGCGGTACGCCGTCAACATCTGAATATGAATTCATCACTGACTTTGTTTTGCCATAGCGCACCGCCATTTCAAACGGGGTCAGCATGATGTCGCGGAACTCTCGTTGGCCCATCGATACCGGGGCGTGGTTGCGTCCGCCTCGCCCGGCGGGGTAACCACCGAAGTGTTTCAGGGTTGCAATGATCCCCGCGCTTTGCAGGCCGCGCACGTAAGCCGAGCCCAGCATTCCCACCAGCAGTGGATCCTCGCCAATAGTCTCTTCGACTCGCCCCCATCGGTAGTCACGCACGACATCAAGTAAGGGCGACAAACCTTGGTGCACGCCGACGGATGCCATGTCGGTGCCAATGGCGTTGGCCATCTGCTCGATCAAATCCGGGTTCCATGTGGCACCCCACGCAATAGCGGCGGGGTACACCGTTGCGCCCCACGCTGTGAATCCGGTGAGGCATTCCTCGTGTGCAATGGCGGGGATGCCGAATCGATTGCCCTCCATCACCGTTTGTTGAAACTCGATGAGTCGATTGACACCGGTCTCAGACGTGATGGGCTTGGTACCAAAGGCTCTTGTAATGTGGCCGAGTCCACCCACACTGCGATCAACAAGCGGACCGGCGCCTGCACTGAGAGCCTCTTGCATCGGGGCGACATCTCCGGTTGCCTCGCTGACTCCAACCCAGCAGCTCCCGAGCTGCGAGAGCCGTTCTGCGATAGTCATTTCGTCGTACAGCGCTCGGGCGCGGGTGCGCGAACCAAGAGACTGGTTGAGCCAGTTGGGTTGGGTGTCTGAAGTTGACATGCGAGCTCCCTTGCCGCAGCGAGACCGAGGTAAGGTCACGGCCGCGAATCGACCTCACACTAAACGGAGAATGACACATGACAACGCACCGGTTGCGATGGGGAATATTGGGGTCCGGTTCGATCGCTCGTACCTTTGCCGACGCGCTCAAGCACTCGCATTCCGGCGAGTTGGTGGCCGTTGGCACTCGCAATCCTGCACGCCCCGAGCTCAAGGATTGGTTCCCCGCCGCGATCGTCGTCGATGGCTATCAATCGCTGCTGAATCGGCCCGACGTCGACGCCGTGTATATCGCTACGCCGCATCCGAGCCATCCAGAGTGGGCGATCAAAGCAGCACGCGCCGGCAAGCACGTGCTGGTGGAAAAGCCCATGGGCATCAATGCTGCACAAGCGACCACCATGATGCACGAGGCCCGCCAGGCGGGGACATTCTTAGGCGAAGCGTTCATGTATCGCAGCCACCCCCAGACGCAGAAACTCATTGAACTCGTAGCGTCGGGGGTCATTGGCGAGGTGCGTTTGGTGAAGTCGAGTTTCGGTTTCGCTCTGCCCGAATTCATGCCAGAGCACCGGTTGTACGCCAACGATCTCGGCGGTGGCGGTATTTTGGATGTCGGTTGCTATCCGGCTTCAATCGCTCGCCTCATTGCGGGTGCGTCGATAGGTGAGCCGTTCTTGGACCCGATCTCCGTACAGGGCGTGGCTCACTTGGGCGCTACTGGTGTCGACGAATGGGCGAGCGCAGTGATGAAATTTCCGACCGGCATGTTGGCCGAGGTGTCGGCATCCGTGTCGCTCAACCAAGACAATGTGCTGAGAATATTTGGTACCGGCGGCCGAATCGAAGTGAGCGATTTTTGGTTCGCCAGCGGGCTCGCTGGCGGAATTGGTGCTATCAATTTTTTCCGCGACGGCCATTCGCCTGAGGTCGTGGAAGTTCACGAATCTGGATGGCTGTATGCCTTCGAAGCCGACGCGGTTGGCGCCGCCGTCGCCAACGGAAAAACGCAATTCGCAGCACCGGC
>JAYWAI010000062.1:0-2663 GCA_043782545.1 Acidimicrobiia bacterium | reverse complement strand
TCATTGGTGACGATTGCGTGGTTGGTCCGTATGTGGGCTTGTCGCCGGGCACTGAAATTCCCGCCGGCTCAAGTCGTTAGAGTTACCGGTAGCAAAGGGGCGCACAATGGAACTGGTCACCAAGAAGAAATTGGTTTTGTTCGCAGGGCGAGCAAGCACCGACTTGGCCAATGAAGTTGCTGACCACCTCGGGGTGCGGTTGGGCGACGCCAACACGCGAGTGTTTGCCAACGGTGAAATCCACTGCAAATTCGATGAATCGATTCGTGGCGCCGACGTATTTCTAATTCAGACGCACACTGCCTTTGAGGGCCAAAGCCTCAACGATGCACTCATGGAACAACTGATTATGTGTGACGCGGCCCGCCGCGCGTCGGCCAAGCGAATCACCGTCGTGTGTCCCTACTACGGCTACTCGCGTCAAGATCGAAAATCTTCCGGGCGCGAGCCGATTACTGCCCGCCTCGTGGCAGATCTCTTTCAAGCGTCAGGTGTGCAGCGCCTCGTCAGCCTCGATTTGCACTCGGGTCAAATTCAAGGTTTCTTCGACGGTCCCGTCGATCATCTGACCGCGGCGCCAGTGTTGACCGCGTACCTCAAGGCGCATCTCAAGGGCGATCTGGTTGTGGTGTCGCCTGACGCCGGGCGAGTGAAAGTCGCTGAACGCTACGCCCAGCATCTTGGGGCCGAAGTCGCCACCGTGTACAAGCGGCGTGACAAAAACAAGCTCAACACCGTCGAGGCCCTCGATGTGATGGGCGACGTCGACGGCCGTGTGTGCGTCATTGTTGACGACATGATCGACACCGCTGGCACGGTGTGTGCCGCGGCCGAGCAACTCACCAAGCGCGGTGCTACCGAGGTGTGGGCGGCAGCCACCCACGGTGTGCTCAGCGGCCCGGCGATTGACCGGATCAAGAATTCGGTGTTCACGAAAGTGATCATCACCAACACTCTTCCTTTACCGCCCGAGAAGCAAATCGACAAGATTGAAGTGCTGTCAGTTGCACCCATCATTGCCGACGCCATCAACGCAGTTTTTGAAGACACCAGCGTGTCGGAAATCTTTGGTGGCGAAAACCAAAGCTGACCGGTTTCCCCGATCGCTTGCCGATCACCTATACTTGCCGGGTTCTACCGAAGCCGCTTGGAGTTTGCTATGTCTGAAATTACCGTTACTGCAGTGACCGGCCGGGCCTTTGGTGGCCCCGAGACTCGTCGCCTTCGTCGTGAAGACAAAATTCCGGCCGTTATTTACGGCGGCAACGGTGAGTCAGTGGCGTTGACGCTGGATCGCCCCGATCTGCGCCACGCGCTCAACACCGACGCAGGCAACAACGTCATTGTCACCGTGAAGTACGACGGCCACTCCGAAATGGCGATCATCAAGGAAATCCAACGCGACAAGGTGAAGCGAACGGTCAACCACATCGACTTTCTTCGGGTCACGCCTGATCAGAAGATCGTGGTGAAGGTGCCGGTTGTGCTGGCTGGCGAGGCACCCAAAGTGGCCGCCGAATTTGGCATGGTCGAGCAAGTGCTTACGGTTGTGAGCATCAACACCACCCCGGCCACCGTGCCGGTGAATATCACTGTCGACGTATCGCCGCTGGAAGTTGGCTCGTTCATCACTGTGGCCGATCTCGTGCTAACTGCGGGCACCACGGTTAACGCCAAACCCGGCGCGATTGTGGCTGCCGGGCGCGCCACCCGCGCCACCGCTGTTGCTGCCGCTACTACCGCTCCCGCCAAGGCCAAGAAGAAGTAGTCGTGCTGCATGGCCCTGTTTGCTCGATCTGAGCGCAAGGGCACCCCGGCAGCGCTTGTCGTCGTCGGGCTCGGAAACCCCGGGGAGAAGTACGCGCACACGCGTCACAACGTGGGCTTCGACGTCATCGACCTGCTGGCGCGCCGCCACGGCGGCTCGCTGAAACTTGGCAAACACCTCGCCTTTGAAGGCGACGTGCGGATTGCGGGTCAGCGAGTAATTCTGGCCAAGCCAATCACTTTTATGAACCTGTCGGGCGAGGCAGTGGCACCGATTTGCAAGGCATCGGGGATTGAAGATCCTGCGATGCTCGTCATTGTGCAAGATGAGCTCGACCTGGCTCCTGGCGTGGTGAAAATAAAGGCCGGTGGTGGGTTGGCGGGGCACAACGGCCTGAAGTCGATCACGCATCACCTACACACGCAGGATTACACGCGCGTTCGTATCGGCGTCGGCAAGCCGGTCAACGCTGCCGCAGGCGTCGAGCACGTTTTGAAACGGTTCTCCGTCGCTGAAAAGCCCGGAATTGACATTGCCATCGAGCGTGCCGCCGATGCGGTGGAAGCTATCCTGCTCACCGGAATCGAACGGGCCATGAACACCATCAACACTGTGGGGGCTTCGTAAGCCGCCTCGCGAAACGTGGCGGCGAACGAACGAGCGGGCCGGCCACACAATGGCGAGGCCAATACCCCAGGCTGAACCCTTTTTGACCGTTTCCTCCGAAAATTGGTCGTGGCACCGCACGACGGTTCGGAGAAAAGGAAATAGGGAGAACTCCCCGGTTGCGGCGTGGGTACTTGTTAGTCGAGGGCCAGGGCGAGGAGAAGGGCAGCGTCGATTGCTGAAAGCTCGTTCAACGTCACGTGACCGACGAAAGGACCCAATCGTTCGG
>JAYWAI010000061.1:0-2664 GCA_043782545.1 Acidimicrobiia bacterium | reverse complement strand
CGCGCAGCGTCGAGCATCTCATCGGTATATGGCACCGGCGAATCATGACATACAGGCCTGTTGGTCTTGACTAACTCAATCGCGAACTGGTCGCATTACGCTGCTGCGATGGCACCGCCAGTCAGCCCACGTTCCCCGTTTCCAAACCCCTGCAGTGGTCACACTCGGTGAGCTTGACGATGGGAAATTTGCCTCTGGCCCTCAACGAATTGGTGGGCCGTGATCGCGAAATCGCCTACCTCGAAGGTCTCTTCGAATCGTCCCGTCTGTTGACGTTGACGGGATTTGGTGGAGTCGGTAAGACGCGGTTGGCGCTCGAACTTGCTCAGCGAATGCAGCCCAAGATGGGCGACGGCGCGTGGTGGATTTCACTGGCGCCGATCCGTGAAGAGTCCGCCGTTGTGCACGCAGTAGCGGCCGGGGTTGAAGCGGCCCCGCTCCCCGCGCAAGACGTTTTGGCCGCCGTGCTCGACGCGTTCGCCGGCCGAGGTGCCGTAATCGTGTTTGACAACTGCGAACACCACATTTCTGAGTGCCGACGAATTGTGCAACACATCCTGGACGCCTGTCCCAATGTGTCCGTTATCGCTACCAGCCAATCGCCGCTCAATGTCGCCTCAGAACAACTGGTGGCCATCAACCCGTTGAGTTCAGGTACAGGGGCGTCGTCAGCGCATGCGCCCGCCGTTGCACTGTTCGTATCGTTGGCGAAGTCGGCGTCGAACGCATTCGAATTGACGGAGGCCAACTTCGATGCAGTGGTCAAGATTTGCCGGGCCCTGGACGGGCTGCCGCTGGCGATTGAGTTGGCGGCATCGCGAGTGCGATCGATGACACCTGAACAAATTGTGTCGCGGCTCAGCAACCGATTGCGATTGCTCGATAGTGGCCAAATGTTGCAGAGCGATCGCCATCGGTCGATGCGTGAAACGCTCGAATGGTCCTACGGACTGTTGAGCCCTGATTTGCAACGAGTTTTCGATCAGCTCGCCGTGTTCGCAGGCGATTTCGACCTCAATGCGGCGCGAAACGTGCTCATCGGCGTCGACAGTTCATCGGGGTCGGTGGAGTCGGTACTGGGGCATTTGGTTGATCAATCGATGCTGTCGGTGGTGAAACGTTTGGCATTCGGCGACCGTTACAATTTGGCCGAGACGTTTAGAGAGTTCGGTCACTCACATCTCGCGTTCAGCGGTGCTCTAGGCGAGGCGCAACGCCGCTGCGCCCAGCACTGGTTGAACTTGACTCACGATGCTCGAGGTGGAATCAAGGGGGCCGACGAAGCCACGTGGCGTCACGTGGTCGATACCGAAGTGAACCACCTTCGTGAGTCCCACGCCTATTTTGTACGTACCGGCGACGTTGATTCGGCGTTGGCCATGTCGATCAATTTGTATGAGTACGCCTTTTTCGGCTTACGGTCAGAATTCCACGATTGGGTGTCGAACGCGCTGAAAATGTCGGCGGCGCCCGCAAGCGCGCACTGGCCAGAAGCAACGGCCGTGGCCGCGCTTTTGGCATGGTCACGAGGCCAGTGGGACGAAGCTTCCGTTTATATGGACACGCTCGATGCGATCTACGATCCACAAGTTTCTAGCGGTCGATACCTGGTTGAATTCTCTCGTGGTTTGATTGCCGCTTTCCGAGGTCGCATGGAGCACCAAGCCGAGCAGTATCAGCGCTGTCTGGCGATTGCCCTCGAGGCCGGCGACGAATTTCGCACGGCCTTGATTACCGGCCAGCTAGCGTTCGCCCTCAATTTTGTGTCGAATGCCGACGCAACTGAGGTTGCCGAACGCGCCGTCGCGCTGGCTGAGCCTCGTGGCAATGGATCGGCCTTATCGACTGCTCTTTGGAGTCTGGGTACGACCTTGATAAGCAGTGACCCGACGAAGGCTCTCAAGCTGTTTGAACGTTCTGAGAGCGTTGCTCGGTTGGCTGGTTCTGCCCTAAACGCCAACTCGGCAGCATCATCAGCGATCACCGTAAGGGTGCCCACTTCGTCGCCGGCTCATGAGCTGGAGGTGTTGCGCGACCAGTGGACACATTGGCGGAAGTCTGGTGACAATCCCGTTCATTGGCACGTATTTCGTCGTCTCATTTTCGCGTTGTTGCGGGCCGAGGATTTCGTGTCGGTTGCCGTTGCGCTGGGTGCAGAACAATCAGCGAAGTTGCGATTGCCCCGGGCCGTAGGCGAGGAACGCCGTGCCGCCGCAGCGTTAGAGAAGCTGACCGAGGTGTTGGGCGCGTCAGATGCCGCCGATCTGCTCGACTATGGCGCCCAGCTCGACGCCACCGAGCTTGACGCCTACATGGCCCAAGCCGTCGAAAAGACGCTCGTGACCTTGCACGCCCGCGAACTCGCCTTGCCCGACGGGCGATTCAGTCGGTGAGCACTTCGATACGACACTGCGGGCCGCTTGCTCGGGCCACGTTCGCCAATACCGAACGGTCGACAACGTACAACTCGTTCGATCCTCATCAAGGTCGGCGACTGCGGTGCCGAGTCGTACTGCCCCTCGAAGAAAAAAAATGGTCGGGCTGGGGAGATTCGAACTCCCGGCCTCTTGACCCCCAGTCAAGCGCGCTAACCAAGCTGCGCCACAGCCCGTATTTCGCCGCTGAGACTACCGCCGCGAGCCGAATCGGGACAAACCTGTTCGA
>JAYWAI010000060.1:0-7030 GCA_043782545.1 Acidimicrobiia bacterium | reverse complement strand
AGATCGTTGGTCTGGCACTCGAATATGCCATCTTGCCGGGCGAGCGGCGATTCAGTGTGTGGGACGTGGCCGGCGCGGCCGAGGCCGATCCCCAACTCGCGGGCGGCTTGTGGAGGGCAATGGGTTTTCCATCGGCCAGCCCCGACTGCTTGATGTTCACTGACGCTGACGTGCGGGCTTTGCGCAGCGCCATGGACAGCGTCCATTCATTTGGCGACTTTGAACATGCGGTGGCGCTCACGAGAAACTCCGCTGGTGCGCTCGCCACGATTGCGGAGTCCTACACCGACTCGCTCGAACGAGCCACCCGCGAAGGACTGCGCAAGGGACTCTCAGACGGTGATTTGGTGGAGTCGCTCTTGAACGAGATCGACCTCGAAGGCTCATTGCCAGTGCTCGAATATTTGTTTCGGCGTCAACTCATTGCGGCGATTCATCGACGGCTGGACTGGACGGCATCGTCGCAAGATCCCAACGTGGCCGAGATAGCAGTCGGCTTTGCCGATCTCGTTGGGTACACCGCGCTGAGCCAAGGTCTCACGGGCGAAGAACTTAAAGATCTCACTCGCCGGTTCGAACAGCTGGCCAGCGATGTGGTTGCCGAATCAGGCGGACGATTGGTGAAAACCATTGGTGACGAAGTGATGTTTGTGGCCGGAGATTCAGTCACGGCGGCCCATATTTCACTCGCCCTCGTTGAAGAATATGCAGCTGATGAGATGTTGCCCGAGGTGCGCGTCGCGTTCGATATTGGGCCGGTCGTGCATCGCAACGGCGACTATTTCGGGTCGGTCGTCAACCGGGCCAGCCGGCTGGTTGACGTGGCGCGCGCCGGAGCGGTCGTGACGACCGACCTTGTGCACGCAGACCTCTTTGGACACGAGGAATTTCGTCTGCGAGCACTGGGAAATAAGAGACTGCGTTCGATCGGCGACACGTTTGTGTGGCGCTTGGAGCGAAACGAGTAATTTTCAGTGACAACAGTTGTATATACCGACGGCGCGTGCAGCGGAAACCCCGGGCCGGGCGGGTGGGCATGGGCCATTGATCGCAAACGCTTCGGCTCTGGAGGCGAAGCGCATTCCACGAATCAGCGGATGGAAGTGCAAGCCGTCCTTGAAGCGCTGCGGGTTTTGCCGGGAGAGGTCGAGATTGTGAGCGATTCGACGTATGTCGTGAATTGCTTCAACAACAAGTGGTGGCCGGGTTGGATTCGCAAAGGCTGGAAAAACTCCCAAGGTAAACCAGTTGCCAACCAAGACCTCTGGATGCCGCTGATTGAGCTCTACCAATCGCGCTCAAAAGAGCTCAAATTCACGTGGGTCAAAGGCCATAGTGGCAACGTAATGAATGACTTTGTGGACCAACTCGCGGTCGCCGCGTCAGCGAAAGCTCGCCGCTAACAACAGCGCCGTGAGCGCCCCGGGCGACGCGCTTGATGTGCTGTGGAGCAGTTGATCGACAAACGATCTGGCGGGGATGACGTACCAATCGCCGTCGGTTTTGATCACGGAGAACTTTTCTCCCGAGTCAAGCGCGGTGACCGTGGCGCGATTATCGGCTCGGGAACTTGTCAGTTTCACAGTGTGGGGTTGGCCGCCTCGGTACCCAAGTTTGGCGCCATCGAAGTGGGCGCTCAACGCAAGACCGTAGTCGTGAACTACCCGAAATTGTTGAGGCGCGGTGAGCTCGACAAGGCGCGAAATGTCGGCACTTGAAATCGCGTCAAACCATTGCTGAATCGCCATTTGCGGCGTATCTGAGCCCCTTGGTTTCAACCGCGCCGACGTAGCGGGAAGATTGGTACCCGCTAGCAGAGCGTCGAATTCTGTGGGCGCCGGCTGATACCGCGACAAGTCGAGCCTCGACACCCCGAAAATAATCAGAGCACTCGCACCGCACGCCAGAAAGCTCCGGCTGCGGCGCGAGCGCCCGACGGAGCGTGCTATTTGCGTGCCGCGATCTTGTCGGCCAGACACTTGTCGGCTTTCGCATGTGCGGCGTCGGATTCGGCTTGAGTAGCTGTCAACGCAAGGGCCCGAACTTCGAGCACGCATTCTGGGTACAGGTACTCGGCAACGTCGTTCGCTTTCACTGTGCCGGCGGTTACGAGGCCTTCGACGCATTTGGTCATGGCAACGTCGCGTAATGCGTCGGTGGTGAGGGATGTATCGGCGTAGACACCATCGGAACACTTTGACATTGCCTCCGCTCCCGGATCCACGGCCGTGGTGGTGCTGGTGCTGTCCGTGGTACTCGGATCGGGAGTCAAAGTCGTCTGGGTCGTCGTGCCGCGCAGCCCACTGGTGAGTGAGCTCAGGCCACCCATCTCATTGAACTTCTTCACGATATCGGTAATGGTGGTGTCGCCAAGCGCCTTGAGCAAACCCACGTAAGCGTCGAGTGTTGTGCGTAGTGGACTGAAAAACCACTTGCCGCCTCGCTGTACAAACACGAGACCGATTTCGGTTTTGTTGAACTTGAGGTCCTTGAACAGGTCAGAGAACTTCTTCATCGACTCGTTTCCGCCGATTGCCTTGGCGGCTTTACATGAGTCGAACGTCTTGGTTTCACTTGTCTTGGTGTTGGTGTATGCCAGCTTTGAGCACTTGTCGTCTCCTGAAACCTTAAAGTCGAACCCGGCGACCTGGCCGGCGGCCGCAAGTTTTTTGATCGACACGACCGCCTGATCGCCAGTGACCTTGGCAGCAAATTCGGAGCCGGCAAACGAGGCGTCAACTGGCGTATTTGTTTTGAAATTGTCGATCGACTTGACGGCCTTGTCCAGAAACAACGGCGCGTAGTCATGCAGCGCCCGCATCTCGTCGGGAGGTGTCAGCTCGATGAGGTGTTTCACGTCAAGCCTGCCAATGGTGTTCATCATGTCGAGCGCTGCGGCTTCCGGGGTGTCGCCACCGACCGACGCAACACCACTGCCGAACTTCGGATTTTCGAGCTTGGCCGAGCGGCGAGCGGCATCGGCGGCTGAGTACAGAAGGCTCATATGCCAGCCGCCACCCTCCTTGATAGCGATCAGGTGGACCGCCTCCCCGGTCGTTTTGGATTGTGCGCCGCCGCCGGTCTTGGTGGGCAAACCATTCTTGAAGGCCAACTTCTTGAGCTCATCACCGATTGGAAGTTTGCTGGTGTCGAAACTGGTGGTGACGGTGGCCTTGGAAATGTCGACGCTGGCCACTTCATCGCTGAGGTTGGTTGTTGTTGCTTCAACTCCCGTGATCTTGACGCCAGCGCCCTTAAACGATTTGAGATCGTTGTCTTTGGCGACGATGCCAACGCGCTGTAGTTCCGTGTTGATGTTCTTGATTGGGTCGATAATGGCGGCCCGTTCGCCCGGCGGGAGTGATTCAAGCACGCCGATGACATCGCTACTGTTGATGGCATTTACCATCTGATCAAGGGCAGCGCGTGGTGAGTCTGCGCCGTCGGTGGAGCTGCCCAATTGGGTGACTGCGAACGCCCCGGCCCCGAGCGCGGCCACCAGCCCAACGGCCAGGGCCACTACGCGCACCTTCCGTTTCGGCTCTGTGGGCGCCGCGGTGTAGTCCGATACTGGCACGGTAATTTCCAGAGGCAGATCTTCGCCTGTGTTGGTTGAATCAAATTCGGTCACGTGTTCCCCCTTGGAACGTTGGTCATTTTTGAACTATTTCGAGAACCCGTGAATGTGACCACGAGGTATCCGCACGACGAAATAACTGCTACTGAGCCACCGAGTAGCCCTAACTTTGCGCCTGCCAAAGCTGGCAACGAACTGTAGATCAATAGCCCAGCAGTACCGCCGACCACTATGCCGACGACGGCGCAGAGAGTAACAGCCGTTTTGTGAAGTCCACTCGCAAGAGCGCACAAAGAAACTGCGGCCACAAACGGGATTAGAAACCAAAGCCGATAGAGAAATGTTGCGGTTCCTCCCTCTATGAAATGCAAACGGTCGGCGGTCCGTAACAATGAGAAACTTGTCCTGGGAGCGAGTATTGCCTGCGTCCAATTGAAAAACTGGCTCAATGCAGCAACGATAGCACCGGTACAGGCAAAAGAATTCAAAAGAAATATTCGATTAGCTCTTGTCATCTATATTGCGGTTCTGTAATATATCCGTAACACCAGGGAGCAAGTTGATGACCACCCCGCTTGAGCCTTTGGTGATTTGGATGTCGCCCCGTGGATTCGGACAATCCGCCCGACCCGGATCGTCGGGGCGACATCCACAAAAGTTTCCCAAGTTCTACCGATCGCCCTTGTTCCCCTTCCTGGGTGATATGGGTTGGCGAGGGCCCCAGCGGCCATCGGCAGCCGCCGTGAGTTGATGCACGGCGAGCCGACAGCGCTGATGGGGCCCCGCCGACTTTCTTTTTGCAGACAGCGGCGGCCGTCGTCACTGGTTGCGCCACGCTGGCTAACTCTCGACGAGTCGACGTCCGCCGAGCGCGTAGCCCAGAGTCACGGCGTCGGCGTACTCGAGATCACTGCCCGCAGGCAGCCCGCTGGCGAGGCGAGACACCTTGATCTTGGGAAACTTCTCCGACAACTGCCGCGCCAGGTACAGCGCCGTTGTGTCGCCCTCGACGTTCGGGTTCGTGCACAAGATCACTTCTTCGACGGCTTCAGGTTCGATGCGACGAATCAGAGCGGCGATGGTGAGTTGATCGGCCCCAATACCGTCGATAGGGCTCAGCGCTCCCTGCAGCACGTGATAGCGCCCCGTAAAGCCTCGTGATTTCTCGAGTGCGATGACGTCTTTAGGTTCTTCGACCACGCAAATCATGTGCGGGTCGCGTCGGTCGTCGACACAAATTTCGCATTCGCCCCCTTCGGCCAGATTGAAGCATCGCGTGCAGAACGTGACCTTGTCCTTGGCGTCCAATATGGCCTGCGCCAAGCGAAGCGCGTCGGGCCGCGTTTGTTTGAGCATGTAGAACGTGATTCGTTGCGCCGATCGCGGTCCAATTCCTGGGAGGCGGCTGAACTCGTCGATCAGTTGTTGAACGGCGGAGACGTGCATGCGTGCGTCCGCTACTCAGCCTTGGCCGAGCATGCCAGCAATGCCGCCGAAATCGCCAAAGCCGAGCCCGCCGACCGCCTCCTGTTGGATGCCTATCACACGTGCACAGGCATCGTGAATGGCTGCCAACACGAGGTCTTCGAGCATCTCTGGGTCAGCGGGGTCAATGGCCTCTGGTTTGATGACAATTTTGGTGAACTCGAGCGCGCCGGTGACCGTTACGGTCACTAGGCCCCCGCCCGATGTGCCGTGAACGATCGTGGCAGCGGCCTGCGCTTGATTGGCGGCGAGTTGGTCTTGCATCTGTTGCGCCTGCTCGAGCAGGGCATTGAAATCGAATCCGTCGGTCACGGTGGTGTCTCCTAATTTCCGTCAATAATTACAGCGCCATCGAACGCGGCGGCAAGCGACTCGACGCTCGACATGGCTACGTCGTGAGCGGGTGTGAGGGCAGCCAGGTCGATCTCTTCGTCGTCATCAAAGGGACCGGTTTCGGGTGGAGCCTTCGCAGCCGTTGGCGCGGGTGCGGCTGATCGGACGGGGGCTGATTGCCTGGGTACGGACGGCGTCGTCGCGCTAGATGTCGGCGCAGAAGCCGACTGCACTACAGGGAATATGGCGACTGATCCGTCGGCTATTAAACGCATCGGCACCGATCGCCCGAAGTGTTGGTCGACGGCTGGTTGCACGTCGGAGAGGCGAGCCATGCAACGATCGGCGTGAGTTTGATTGGGGAGCGCATAGATGGCGTGCGTGTCGTCGACGCCGACAAATTTGCCCGCACCAAACAGCGCCTTCACCGCGGGACGCAGCGATTTCAAAATGACGTCGCCCCACGCTTGGCCGAGCTGAGCCAAACTCGGCATGTCTCCGGAAGGTGCTGCCACCAGGCTGGACACAGGGGCGGCTGGCGGTTGGGTTGGCCCGGCAACAATCGGCACAGTCGTGGTTGGCGGCGTATTCACGGTTGGCGACGAGGGTTTCGGCATTGGCGGTGCCGGCGGTGACGTGGCGGGAGGCTGTGTCGGTTTGGGGGCAGGTTGGTGAATCGCTCGAGGCGGCGCGGGCGGTGCCGCGGGCACGGACTGAGGTGCAGCCGCAGCGGCTGCGACCGGTGGACCCGCCCGCTCGAGTCGTTCGATGCGCTCTAGCAACGCCGAATTCGATGTGTCGGTTTCGGGTCGGGTGAGACGCACCAGGGCAACGTCGAGCAACACGCGTGGGTCGGGCGCGTGACGCAATTCGATGAGCGTTGCGCCGAGCACTTCCATGGCGCGCACAGTGCGCGCAGCACCCAATCGCTTGCCTTGATCGGCAGCTGACGCTTTGGCCAGGTCAGGCAATTGCACGACTTCGGGCGCTAACACGCTGAGCAAGCGATCCCGCAACGAGGCCACCATTTCTTCCGCCAACGTGCGCGGGTCGCGGCCCACCGACATAGCTTTGGCCAGCGCCGTCAACGCTCCAGCGGCGTCTGATTCGATGAGCGACTCGACAATGGTCACGACCAAGCTGTCGTCGTCGTCGAGGCCCCCGCCGGCCGCTGCGAGCTCAAGTGCCGAGAGCGCATCGCGAGCTGAGCCAGCGCCGTGACGCACCACCGATTCAATGGTGGCGTCGTCGATGTCGAGCCCGGCGTCGCCAATAACCCACCGCACATGTTCGGCTAAATCGGTGGCGCCAAATAGATGGAATTCGTAGTGCTGACAACGGCTACGGATGGTCGGCAGCACTTTCTGGGGGTCGGTAGTGGCCAACACAAATCGCACATGCGAGGGTGGCTCTTCGAGCGTCTTCAAGAGTGCGTTGGACGCTGCCTTGGAGAGCATGTGGACTTCGTCGAGCACGTACACCTTGCTGCGCCCTGGCGTGCCCAGAGCCGCGCTGGCCACTAAATCACGAATCTCGTCGACGCCATTGTTGGATGCGGCGTCGAGCTCATGGACGTCAAATGATGTGCCCGCCTCGACCGACACACACGAATCGCATTCGCAACATGGTTCGCCG
>JAYWAI010000059.1:0-2673 GCA_043782545.1 Acidimicrobiia bacterium | reverse complement strand
GACGACGAAGTTTGAGGCCGGCCATCCCACCTTCTGCCGACTAGTTGCAGATGCCAGGCGATCGCCTCGCGCCCCGGAGATTGCCAGGAGTACGACGGCGAACGTCACGATGGCGAGGATGACACTCAGTCGCCGTGGGCGATAGTCCGATTTCTGGCGAACGTCGAGGGCGGCGACTCGTCCGACGGTATCGGCGGGGCGGCTCAACGCGAATTCGGCGTATATGCCCCCGACTAGATAGCCGCCGAGGATCCAATGAAGGTTGATGAAATCAGCGTGCTCGTGTCGGTCGAGGCTGAGTGACCACGATGCCACCATTCCAACGAAGTTGCCGACAACTGCCCCGAGGCGACGAGATCGCTTCGACTCTTTGAGGTAGTGCCGGAGGTACCTCGCCGCAGTCGTTTCGTTGGCACCGTCGAGGGCAATTGCATGGGCCTTCGCCCACTCTTGGACGTCGACTTCGGTGGGTGGAGTGAGCACGCCCACGACGATCACCGTTGCTACCAGCAGGAGAAAAAGTAGCGCGACGATCACCGCCGAAACCTCTGTGTCGAACGAATCAGTGGTTGTGTTGATTGCACCAACTCATTAATACAAAAACTTGCGTCGCGTGTCAAGCTGTCGCGGCGAGTTCTTAGAAAATTCCTGGGATGATATTGGGGGCACCTTCGAGCACGTCGGTGGCGTGCACGCCGAGCCAGCCTTGGGCGACGGTGCCGTAGTAGTCGGTCATGTTGGTCGTGGCGATCAGGTTGTGATCGTCGTCCAACTTGGTGAGCGACGAATAGTCGCCATACACGCCTGGCTTCACCGCACCCATCATCAGCGCCACCGACGCCGCTCCATGATCGAGCCCGGCACCGCCATTGTCGGTGGCACGCCGACCGAATTCGCTGATCGTCATCACCACCACGCGATTGGCCAGTCCGCGCGTTTCGAGATCACGCAGAAACGCGTCCACCGACTCATCAAGTGCGGTCATGTTGGCGGCATGCCTGTCGAGATGATTCTCATGCGTGTCAAAACCGCCCCCGTGATGCACATGAATGATACGAGTGCCGAGATTTGCTGACAGAAGCCGGGCCGCCATCGACAATGACTGCGCCAGAGCGTGGCCCGGGTAGCCGTCGGTGGCGTCGGGCAACGTACCAAGGTGGTGGGCGAAATGGCCCGCATCAAGCATGCCTTTTCGAGCGGCTGTCATGATCGCCGAGTCGCCCGGCGCGGCGCGGGTCATGGCGTTGAAGCCAGCTTGGAATGCGTCGTACGGGCCCTTGTCATTGGCGGTGAGAAAATTGCCGGCGTTGGGGTCAGCGAGCGAAATCGACGCAACGCGGGCGCTATTGATCGACGGCGTCGTGCCATTGAGCGCAATGGCTACTGCCGGCGAGTCGTCGCCGATCACGTCGGCCAGGCGTCCGAAAAACCCGGTTGGATAGGTGCCTTTGCCGTCGGGGTCGCCGGCCCACCATCGCGCGCTCATAGCGA
Organism: Acidimicrobiia bacterium; assembly: GCA_043782545.1. Classification (GTDB taxonomy): domain Bacteria; phylum Actinomycetota; class Acidimicrobiia; order Acidimicrobiales; family JBBRKR01; genus JBBRKR01. The sequence goes on along the minus strand of JAYWAI010000059.1, from coordinate 1,182 downwards.
AGTGCGAGCCATCGGGCTTGGGCACGCCGACACCTTGAACAACCGCAATGCCGCGTGTGTGGAGCGCCTTGAGATTCGGGTGGAGCGCCACCTTGTCATTCAGCGGCAAGAGGTCTTCCGGCTTCAAGAGCACCTTGGATCTCAACGACCCGTACCCCGCCAGACCATGCGGTACGACCGTGGTAATGCCGTCGTTGCCGCCACCCATTTCGATCACGACGAGCGAACGCCCGGCGAACCCGGCGGCCGGTTTTATGGCGGCAGCGTTGAACGGACCGGCTTGTTTCGAGCCGACCCCGCCCGCACCCGATGATGCCGGCGCTCCGGCTGATTTGGACGTGTGCGCACACGATGCCAAAGCGCTTCCCGCGCCGATAGCACCCATCACTTGCAGAAATTGGCGACGTGAAAGTGATGTGTTCATGCGAGGGCAAACTCCGGTGAGGTGATGGCGAGAGCGAGCAAAACTTGGGCACGTTCTTTGTCGCCAGGGATGCGACTAGCGGCGTCATCCAACCCGTTGCGGGTGGTCTGACTTATCTCGAAGAGCCCGCAGTGCGCGAGCACACCGTCCACCGTCGCCGACGGTCGAATGGCCTCGTCGCGCAAACACAAATTTACGGCTCGGGACCCACGAGTGATCGAGTTTCCCGCGTTGACCCATTTCGAGGAGCCTGGCCACCCAGCCACATTGGGCGGCTCGAAAAGTATCTGGCCCAGGTCGCCACCGGCGTTGCGCAAATCGCGTACGGTGTCGCCTTCCAACTTGAGCGTGGCGGTTACTGCGGTGATCCACTCCGATGGCAACCGCGGCCGCGTGTAACGAGCCGTGCGAAGACTCTCGTGCCGCAGTATTGCCTCGACAAGCGGCTTGATCTCCAGGTTGCCCGCGCTGAAAATTTTCGCCAACTCAATTAGACGCTCTTTCGATGGTGCCGAGCCAACGAAGTGAGCGTGCAATTTGTGCGCTACAAACGGCGCGCAGGCTTCGTGAGCGCACACGGCGTCGATCACATCGTCGGCGCTCATACGCCCGCTGCGCCCCAGAAACGTGACGGTGCCGTCGAAGTGGTTTCCTTCGTCGAATCGCCCAATGCCGGCCTGGTCGACGTACCACCCGCTCAGCGCTTGCGCTCCGGAACGCACGTCGGATTCGGTGTAGTGACCCCGTCCGAGCGTGAA
>JAYWAI010000058.1:0-2680 GCA_043782545.1 Acidimicrobiia bacterium | reverse complement strand
CAATTGGGCTGCCGGGCCGAGTATTGGTTTTGCCCTCCCCCGCCCAATGGCGGTCTGGCGCACGACGCCATCGACGACGAACTCGACCAGCTCATGCACCTGTACGCGCTCAACCGCGGCATTCTCATGACGCCATTCCATAACATGGCCCTTATGTCGCCATTTCATACGCAAGCAGAAATTGATTTGCACACGTCGGTGTTTCGGTCGTTGGTCGCTGAGTTGGTTTGTGGGTCGGGTTCTGGGGACTCCTCGGGACGTGTGATGTGACCCGCATTACGGATCTGGAATTGCCGGTGGCGCTGGTTACCGGGGCGGGCAGCAAGTCAGGCATCGGGTACGCCTGCGCATTGCAACTTGCTGCGCACGGGTTCGCCGTTGCCATCGTGGCCACGACGGCGCGCATACATGAGCGGGCCGATGAAATCGGACCGGGCTGCCGCGGTTACGTAGCCGACCTCACCTCCCCGGTAGCCGTCGATGGTCTCATGACGGCCATTCACGAAGAGCTCGGGCCGGTCACCGTTCTCGTCAACAACGCGGGCATGACCAGTGTCGCCGACCCGGTTTCTGGCGCAGCCTCACCGGTGGAATCGATGACGTTGCGTCATTGGGACGCCGGTCTCAGCCGCAATCTCACGTCGTGTTTTTTAGTGACGCAAGCGGCGTTGCCTGATATGCGCTCGGCTGGGTTTGGCCGCATTATCAACGTGGCTTCAACGTCTGGAACAGTGGCGGCATACCACGGGGCGGCCGAATACCACGCCGCCAAAGCCGGCATGGTGGGCTTCACCCGCGCCGTGGCGCTTGAGACAGCCGGCGACGGGATCACGTGCAACGCGGTGGCCCCTGGGTGGATCGCCACGGGCTCGACCGAGTCGTTTGAAGTAGCAGCTGCAGCGGCCGCCGCGATGGGGCGCGCCGGAACGCCCGACGAAGTGGCGGCCGCGGTTTCGTTTTTTGCATCGCAAGGTTCTTCGTACATCACGGGCCAGACGTTGGTGATCGACGGCGGCAACTCGCTACCAGAAGATCGCACGTGGCGACCCGGGCCGTGACTCCTGATGTGACAGTCGCTGCGGCGCGGCCCACGGTGTTGGTTACCGGTGCGGCAGGCGGCGTGGGCTCGGCGTGCCTGGCGCGATTTTTGGAAGGCGGCTGGTTGGTGGCGGGCACGGATCTGCTCGCACCGCCCTCGACCTCGACCTCGCCCTCGCCGGTACCACATTTACCCCCAGAAGGGGCCGAGTTCTTTCTGGGGGACCTGCGACAAGCGTCGGAATGCCGACGGATCGTGGCAGAAGCCGCCGCATGGGCCAAATCGTCGGGTTCCCAACTGCAGGCCGTCGTGAATGCCGCGGGTATGTGGACGGAAGGCCCTACGCAGGACACCGACGAAGCTGATTGGAACAGCGTGATTGACGTCAATCTCAAAGGCACGTTCTTTGTCGCCGCAGCGGCGATCCCATTCTTGAAAATTTCTCGGGGATCGATTGTGAACATTTCTAGCGACGCCGGTATCCAGGGCAATCGGGGCGCGGCGGTGTACTGCGCCAGCAAGGGAGGCGTGAGCGTTTTGACCAAGGCCCTGGCTCTCGAACTGGCGCCATTCGGCGTGCGATGCAACGCCGTGTGCCCTAGCGACATCGACACGCAAATGCTGCAATACCAGGCCGACACGTACGGCGGCGGCGACCCCGACGCGTACATCGCCGGGCTCATGAACGCGTACCCGGGAGGCTCGACGGCGTCGCTGTTGCAGGCAAGCGACGTCGCCGAGCTGGTGTGGTACCTGTGCCAGCCCCATGCGCGAGGCATCAACGGGGCCAACCTGTCAATCGACCAAGCGCTCACGGCGGGAATCTTCTGATGACTGATGGAACCCGTGCCTACGCCCGCACTGCGATTGATGAGATCGACAAGCGAATCATCACCGAACTCCAACGCGACGGACGGGTGAGTTACGCCGACCTCGGGCCGCTCGTGGGCCTTTCGCCGGCCGCGGCACGCCAGCGTGTGCAACGACTCACCGAATCGGGCACCGTGCAAGTGGTCGGCGTGACCGACCCTCAAGCCATGGGCTATCCGACGGTGGCCATGCTTGGTGTGCGAGTCGACGGTGACGTGCGCGCTATTGCCGATGAGATCGCGGCCATCGACGGAGTGATCTATGTGGTGTTAACGTCGGGCAGTTTCGACATCATGGTGGAAGTCATTTGCGAGAGCTCGACGGCACTGTTGGACCTCATCAACGATCGCGTGCGCCAAACCGCTGGCGTGCGGGCCGTAGAAAGTTTCATGTATTTCGGCATTCACACCCACCGATTCGGTTGGCGCATCCGCTAAGTCACGCCGCCAAAACGGTCCCAATCAAGTGTCGATTCTTCTTGACCGAGCCAGGCAGAATAACGAAGTGCACCTGCCCGTCACTGTCAATAGTCACGATACGCACTACTGCTTGAGCCGCGTCGTTGCCAGCCAACAACAAAGCCCCGGGGAGGACTGTCGGGGACTGTCGGCATTGACCCGAATCGTTCAAGTTCACGCGGCCGGCTTTGAGGCGGCGCGGGGTGGGCATGTTTGTTGGGTTTGGCCGGTTGGTGTGGTGATGTTGAGTTGTTGGCCGTTGCCGGTTATTTGGTAGCCGGGGAGGTGGGTGGTGGTGTGGTGGTGCCGGCAG
>JAYWAI010000057.1:0-2685 GCA_043782545.1 Acidimicrobiia bacterium | reverse complement strand
CCATCTCATCATCTACGGACAACGCACGGGCGACAATCGTTTCGCGTTCGGCGGTCGGGGCGCTCCGTACCATTGGGGCTCGGCCATTCGTGACGAGTTCGAGCGCCACGACAAAACTCATGCTGAGCTGCCTGCGATTTTGCGCGGCCTGTTCCCTGCCATCGGCGATGCCGCGTTTACCCATGCGTGGGGTGGGCCATTGGCCGCCCCGCGCGATTGGTGGTCGTCGGTGGGCTTCGAGCCCGCTAGTGGCCGAGCGTGGGCCGGTGGATATCTGGGTGATGGCGTGACCACTACGAATCTGGCCGGCCGCACGTTGGCGGAACTGATCACTGAAACGGTGTCCGAGCGAACCTCGTTGCCGTGGGTCGATCATCAATCACGGCCGTGGGAACCAGAACCATTTCGGTGGCTGGGCATCAACGCTATGACCGCACTGGCTGCTGGCATGGACGCTCACGAAACACGTACGGGACGTCCATCACGATGGCGTCAACGTGTCTTCAACACCTTCGGCAACGACCACTGAAGCGCTTGTCTACAACGTGGCGAGGATGGCGCGGATGTGAGCCACTGTGGTGTTGGGGTTGACGATGCAAAATCGCAACGCAGGTTCGCCGAGGTGCACGGTGGGTACGACGTAACCAATATTTCGCGCCAACACGTTTGTGCTCCATCGTTCGTATTCTGGGAGCTGCCAACCGATTCTCCGAAACATCACCACGCTCAATTCCGGCGTCATGCACAACTCAAGATCGGGATGGGCGTCGACCAACTCCGCGGCGCGATGCGCCGTAGCCAATGTGGTCTCGACGGCCTGTGAATAGGCCTGAGTGCCATGAGTCGCCAAGCTGAACCAGAACGGCAGTCCTCTGGCTCGGCGGGTCAGGTGAAAAGCAAAATCGCTGGGGTTCCAGTCGTCGTTGGCTTGGAGCACATCGAGGTAGTCCGCCTTTTGCGTATGGGCGGCTTTGGCTTGGTCGGGGTTTCGATATAACAACGCCGCGCAGTCATACGGCGAAAACAGCCATTTGTGCGGATCGATCACCAGAGAGTCAGCGTGCTCGATGCCAGCAAATAACCGGCGTGCGCTCGGAGCTGCCAGCGCCGCTCCGCCATAGGCCGCGTCGACGTGCATCCAAATGCCGTGGTCGCTGCACACTGCGGCCACACCTGCCAGGTCATCAACCACGCCTACGTTGGTCGTGCCCGCCGTCGCTGAGATGGCAAAAGCGCCATCGGGTACACGGTCAGCAAATAGTGTGCGCAATGCCGCGCCCGTCAGGCGCCCTCGCTCGTCGCCCGGCACTGTGACAACGTCCACGTCCATTACTCGTGCGGCCAATTTCACCGACGAGTGGGCTTCATAACTGGTGACCAAAATCCATCGATCGGGCCGGGCCAGGCCCGCTTTCGTGCGAGCGCGCATGGCGGTTTCTCGCGCCGCGACAAGACCCGACAGGTTCCCCGCCGATCCCCCTGATACGAACACACCGCCAGCCGACGCAGGCATGCCGGCTAAATCGGCCAGCCAGCGCAGCGCCTGATTTTCGGCGAATATGACGCCAGAACCTTCTTGCCAGGATTCAGGGCACACGCACGATGCCGACACCACTAGATCAAACAATACGGCAGCCGGTGTCGGGCCAGAAGGCACGAAACTTAAGTTACGCGGCGAATCCTGGCTGATGGTTGCCGGCGCCAAAATGTCAGTGAAAATGCGCAGCGCCTCGTCGCCGCCGAGGCCTTGCGCGGTAACGGTTTCACCGACGTCGGCCATAAGGGCTTCTGGCGACCGAAACCCATCAAGGGGAGGATCCATGCGAATTCGTTCGGTGGCGTAGGCCACCAATTTTTCAGCTACACGGTCAAGTGCCGCGTCGTAGGTATGCACAACCGCAGGATAGCGGGCGTGTTCAAGCGCGATCGGCGCCTTGGCGTGCGCACTGGTTGAGCCGACAGCTACATGAGTGGGCGGGTCGTGGGCACAATGACAGCTGGGAGTTGCGTCTCGCCCATCAGCCAGGTGTCAACGGCTGATGCGCACGAGCGTCCTTCGGCAATGGCCCACACGATCAGGCTTTGGCCGCGGCCCATATCGCCGGCCACAAACACGCCGTCCACATTGGTCATCCACGAAGGTGACCGGGCGATGTTGCTGCGAGGGTCGAGTTCGACCCCAAGTTGGTCGACAAACGATCCGGATTCTGGCCCCGTGAAGCCCAACGCCAACAACACCAATTCACACGGCAACATGAATTCACTACCGACAACTTTCTCAAATTTGCCGTTGTTCATTTCGACCTGACACGCCTGCAGGGCGCGAACATGGCCATTGGTATCGCCCAGGAAACACTCGGTGTTCACCGCGTACACGCGCTCTCCGCCCTCTTCGTGAGCCGACGCCACTCGGTACACCATCGGGTATTGTGGCCACGGATTTGTTGCGCCACGGGCGGTTGGGGGTTGCGGCATGATCTCGAACGAGTGCACGCTCAGAGCCCCTTGGCGGTGCGCTGTGCCCAGACAATCGGCACCGGTATCTCCGCCGCCGATCACGATGACGTGCTTACCCTGTGCCGTAATTGATGGTGTCGCGGCGTCGCCTTCCTGCACGCGGTTGGCGATGGGCAAGTACTCCATGGCTTGGTGGATGCCGGTGAGCTCGCGCCCGGGCACGGGCAA
>JAYWAI010000056.1:0-18670 GCA_043782545.1 Acidimicrobiia bacterium | reverse complement strand
GGCTCCTTTGTATACCGAACCTTGGCTGATGTTGAGGCGATAACTACGTACGCGGCTGGGTGTCGTAGTGGCATCGTGATTGGTGGCGGGTTGTTAGGCCTCGAGGCCGCCAACGCCTTACGGCTGTTGGGTTTGCCGACCTCTGTGGTTGAGTTCGCTCCCAGATTGATGCCGGCGCAACTGGACCAGCGTGGTGCGCAGCTCTTGCAGCGAAAGATCGAGTCCCTCGGCCTTGATGTGCACTGCAACGCCGCTGCGCAACGGGTGATTTGCCACGCGGAAACTGGTGCAGTGATCGGCGTAGAATTCGCCGACGGGACGGTCATCGAAACTGACATGGTGGTGTTTTCGGCTGGCATCCGGCCGCGTGACGCTATCGGCCGTGCCTCGGAATTGGCGTGCGGGGCGCGTGGTGGCGTGGTGATCGACGAGGCCTGCCGAACTGCGGATCGCAACGTCTTTGCTATTGGTGAAGTAGCTAGCTACGACGGGCGTTGCTACGGCTTGGTAGCTCCCGGGTACCTGATGGCAGAAGTTGCTGCCGCTCATATTTCCGGGCGCAATGGCCCCATTTTCACCGGCGCGAATTTGGACACCATGCTCAAGTTGGTAGGCGTCGACGTGGCCAGTTTCGGCGACGCCCACGGCGCTACACCCGACTGCCAAGAACTGGTATACGTCGATGATCTCCTGGGTACCTACAGCAAGTTGGTGTTGAGCGCGAAGGCCAACACCATCATCGGCGGCGTACTGGTCGGCGATACGACGACGTTTGGCATTCTGTCGGAAATGGCCAAGGGCACTGTGCCGACGCCGAAGAATCCCGGTTCGTTGATTCTGCCGGCGTCCAGTGGTGAGCGTACGACGCTGACGGTCGCTGATCTGCCCGAGGCCGCCAGCGTGTGTTCGTGTCACAACATCACCAAGGGTGCTATTTGTGCTTCGATCAGGGAATGTGGCTGGGAGTCGGTGAAGGACGTCACTATTGCGACGAAGGCTGGTTCAGGGTGCGGCAGCTGTGTGTCGATGGTAAAGGACATTCTGAATGTCGAATTGCAGGCAGCAGGGAAGACGGTGTCGAAAGCATTATGCGAGCATTTTTTACAATCTCGCCAGGAGCTATTTGACCTGATGCGGATGCACAACATTGCCTCATTTAGTGAACTCGTGAACCGCCATGGCACCGGACGTGGATGCGAGATTTGTAAACCAGCGGTGGCGTCAATGCTGGCTTCCTGGAACCCTGGCTACATCTTGAGTGGTGAGGAAGCGTCGCTCCAAGACACCAACGATCACGTCCTGGCCAACATTCAACGCGACGGTACGTACTCGGTCGTACCGCGAGTGCCGGGCGGCGAAATCACCCCAGACAAGCTCATCGTGTTGGGCGAAGTAGCCCGCGACTATGGCCTGTATACGAAAATCACTGGAGGCCAACGCGTTGATCTTTTTGGTGCCACGATCGATCAGCTCCCGGCTATATGGCAACGGCTGATCGACGCTGGGTTCGAGTCAGGGCATGCCTACGGCAAGGCGCTGCGAACCGTGAAAAGCTGCGTCGGATCGACGTGGTGTCGTTATGGCGTGCAGGACGCCGTGGCCACCGCGATCGAAATCGAGAATCGTTACCGGGGCCTGCGTTCGCCGCACAAACTGAAGTCGGCGGTGTCGGGCTGTGCCCGCGAGTGCGCTGAGGCTCAGAGCAAAGACTTCGGCATCATCGCCACCGAACGTGGCTACAACTTGTACGTGTGCGGCAACGGCGGCATGCGACCCCAACACGCAGCGTTGTTCGCCGAAGACCTCAGCACGGAGGAATTGCTCACGACGCTCGATCGATTTTTGATGTTCTACATTCGCACTGCCGACCGTTTGGAGCGCACTGCCACCTGGTTCAACAAGCGCGATGGCGGCATCGAGGAATTGCGCGACATCATCCTGCATGATTCGCTCGGCATTTGTGCCGAGCTCGAAGCCGACATGGCGCGTCACGTTGAACGCTATGAATGCGAATGGGCCGCGGCTCTCAAAGACCCAAAGCGACACAGTCGTTTTCGTTCGGTAGTGGGCCCGATTGGAAGTGCTCAGCAATCAGGAGATTGGATGCCGTTGATCGATGTTGCTGACCTCGAACCCGACAGGGGCGTGGCGTGCAAGGTCGGCGACGTCGAGTTGGCCGTCTTCAAGTTGAGCGGAAACAACTGTCTTCACGTCGTGCAAAACCTTGACCCGTTCTCGGGCGTTTCAGTGATATCACGAGGGATCGTCGGCGACCGATGCGGCGAGGCCAAGGTGTCGTCGCCGATGTATAAGCAGAGCTTCTCGCTGACCAGCGGCCTGTGCTTTGACGACCCAACGGTGTCGCTTGATGTGTATCCCACTCGGGTAGTCAACGGTATCCTCGAAGTGCAATTGGTGAAGGCGATTGCACCCGAACCGGTGTCGATATGACGGCTACCGCTCCCGAGCTTTTGGCGCTTCACGACGGCGAGCACTACCGGTTTGCTTTCGACATGAACACCTGCATTGGTTGTCATTCCTGCGAAGTGGCCTGCGCTGAACAAAACTCGCTCCCTGTCGATGTGTCGTGGCGACGCGTCGGCGAAATCGAGGGTGGTTCGTTTCCCGATACTCGCCGTTTCAATTTGTCGATGGCGTGCAACCATTGCCTGGAACCAACGTGCCTGCAGGGGTGCCCGACCGATGCCTATTTGAAGCTCGACAATGGCATCGTGGTTCACCAAGCCGACGAGTGCATTGGTTGCCAATACTGCACATGGAATTGCCCGTATTCGGTCCCGGTCTTTCATAAGGCCCGCAAGATCGTCACGAAATGCGACATGTGCAAACCACGCCTTGAGCAAGGTCTCACATCGGCCTGTGTCGACGCCTGCCCGACGCGTGCGATCAGCATCGAACCAGTCAATGTGGCGCAGTGGCGTCTGGATCACGAATCGGCGAATTTGCCCAACTTGCCATCGGCCGATATCACGCTGTCGACCACCCGAATTGTGACCCCGCACGACGTTTCGATGGCCACCTTCGCCGCTAGCGACTATGACGTGCGACCAGAACATCCGCACTGGCCTCTCGTGGTGGTGACGTTGTTGGTGCAGCTCGCCGCTGGCACCATGGCATCGCTCGCCGTTGCGGGTGTTGACCGGAAAAGTTCTGCCGCAGCGTTCGTAGTAGCCGCAATTGGTCTGCCGATTTCGCTGTTCCATCTCGGCCGTCCAGCGTTGGCGTTCAAGGCCTTGCGGGGCATCAAACGATCATGGTTGAGTCGAGAGGTTCTGGCATTCGGCCTCTTTGCCGGTGCATCGTTTGGGCCGGTACTAATTGCCTCTCGAGCCACCGCAGGTTTTGCCGCTGCTCTGGGCGCAGTGGGGATGTACTGCAGCGCCCGGCTCTACATGGTGCGGGGTCGACCAGCGTGGGATTCACGTCTCACCGTGGCCGCGTTCTTTGCCTCTTCGCTGGCGCTCGGGCCTATGGCCTTGAGCGTGATGAAGACGCCACCACCATGGGCGCCGTTCGCTACCGCTGCCGGTATCGTGTTGCAACTTGGCGTAGTGCTGCTCAATTTGCGACGGCTGAAATCTCACGATGAATTGGAATGGGCCGGCAGTTACAAGCTCATGACTGACTGGTTCGCGCCGCAATTCAATATAAGAATTATTCTCGCAGTGATTGGGGTGGCGTTGGCGTTGGCCCATGCGCCGGTGGCCGCGCTGCTGACCATTGGGGTCGGCGAGTTCATCGGTCGGTACTTGTTTTACGTGACCGTCGTGCCTCTCAACATGCCTGGCTCCTTTAGCCGCACGCGGCACTCATGAACACCAGAATTTTGCGGTTGCTGGGCTTGGACCGTAGTGCCGAACCGCCTGACTATGTGACCGACGAACAGTTCGGCCCCATGCCGCAAGACAAGAAGCCTGACGAATGGATTCGCACCACCTGCGGCTATTGCTCGGTGGGGTGTGGCATGTTGGTCGGTGTCAAAGACGGCAAAGCTACCGCGGTGCGCGGCGACCCGACGCACCCGGTTAATGAGGGTCGCTTATGTCCAAAAGGACTCTCGGAACACTTGACGTTGTCGGCCGGCGGGCGGCTGTCAACTCCGATGATTTCTGGTGTGCCGGCGACGTGGGACACGGCTATTGGCTATGTCGTGGACGCATTCACCAACCTCGTTGCCACCTACGGTCCCGAATCGGTCGCGGTGCTGTCGACGGGCCAGTTGGTGACAGAAGAATTTTATGCGCTCGGAAAACTGGTACGCCTTGGGTTGGGCCTGAGCCACTACGACGGCAACACCACACTGTGTATGGCCAGCGCGGTGTCGGGTTACAAAATGTCGTTCGGTTCCGATGGGCCACCTGGGGCATACAGCGATTTTGTGGATGCCGATGTGATCGTGTTGATTGGCGCCAACATTGCTGATAACCATCCGCTTCTGGCTCCCCGAGTGCTCGACAATGCCGCCGCTCAGGTCATCGTTGTCGACCCTCGTGTCACCAAAACGGCCATGGTCGCCACCAGCCACCTCGCCATCAAACCACGCACCGACATCACCTTGCTGAATGGATTCATCAATTATGTGATCACGAACGATCTTGTCGATACAGCATTTGCGGCCGAGCACACTGATGGTTTTGCGGAGCTGGCGATGCACGTGGCGTCATATAGCCCGGCATTCGTCGCTGACGCCTGCGGCATTGATGAAGACGCGTATGTACGCGCCGCGCAAGCAATTGGTACGTCCAAAAAACTGATGCTGGCATGGACAATGGGCGTCAACCATTCCACGCAAGGCAGCGAGACAGTCGCGGTGATCAATACGCTCAGCGCCATCACTGGCAACCTTGGACGACCTGGTTCCGCACCCATGTCAATCACCGGACAATGCAACGCCATGGGCACGCGCGAGACAGGTTTCACTGCGTCGATGCCGGGCTACCGGGCCTATGACAACAAGCAAGATCGCGCTGACTTGGCTGCGCTGTGGGGCATCGATGAGAGTCGGATTCCGGTGGCTCGGGGCAGGGCATATCCTGACATCATCGAAGGAATTATTGGCGGGCGAATCAAAGCGCTGTGGATTATTGGCACGAATCCCGTCGTGTCGTATCCCAATCGGGAATTGCTGGAATACGCGCTTGATCGTCTGGAGCTTTTGGTGGTGCAAGACGGCTTCGAAACGCCGACGACATCGCGGGCGCACGTCACGCTTCCCGCGGCGATTTGGGGCGAGAAAGGCGGCACCTTTACGAATAGTGAGCGACGAGTGTCTCGAGTTCGAAAAGTGGTTGAGCCGCCTGCTCAAGCCCGAAGTGACTTCGATATTTTCCTGGCCGTGGCCCAGCACATGGGGATGCGCGACGAGCTGTACCCGGGGTGGGAAACACCCCAAGACGCCTTTGACGAATGGACACGCGTTTCGAAAGGCCGGTTGTGTGATTACAGCGCCATCACGTATGACCGCATCGACGCAGCCGGCGGTGTGCAATGGCCATGCACGCTCGATACGGATACCCTCGGCGGAACGCCGCGGCTGTACGAAGATGGTGTAGTGCCGACGCCAAACGGGCGCATCAGATTGCAACGATCGACGGCGAAGCAAATGACAGAACCTCCACGCGAGCGCTTCCCTTTCATTCTCAACACCGGCCGCACTGTCGAGCACTGGCATACGCGTACGAAGACCGGACGGGTCGAAATTCTCGAACGGTTGGCGCCCGACGGATGGGTGGAAATGAACCCCATCGATGCCACCCGTTTGCGGCTTGCGTCAGGCGATATGGTTCGCGTCGCCAGCGAGCGCGGAGCGATCGACTCGATCCCTTTGCGAGTGACGGCCATCGTGCGTCCGGGTGAAATTTTTATTCCATTTCATTACGACGAAATGTGCGCCAATCGCATCACGCTCAATGAATTCGATCCCGTTAGTCGCGAGCCCAATTACAAGCAGTGTGCCGTGCGCGTCGACGCGGCACCGGCAACTCTGGCGCCGAGGGGTGGCTGCCGCTAAAAGCCAATGATTGTGACGGCCCGGAAACACGGGCGAAACACGTACTTGCGAGGCTACCCCGGTGACAATTTCGCGGCTCGACGGATTCACGGTGGGTATCACCGCGGATCGGCGTTGGGAGGAGCAGGCCGAATTGCTCAACCGGCGTGGTGCCACGGTGATCCACGGCCCAACGATCAAGACGTTGCCACTCAGTGAACTCGAACCCCTGCGGGCAGCCACTGAATCGTTGATTGAGCGCCCACCAGACGTATTCATCGCAAGTACCGGCATTGGCATGCGGGCGTGGATGTCTGCCGCCGACAGCTGGGGAATCGGCGAATCGCTGGTGCACGCCCTGGCTACTGCGCGTGTGCTGGCCAGGGGACCCAAAGCCAACGCTACGTTGCATCAACTCGGGATCGACGTAGACGACACGTGTCGCAGTGAGCGCATGGCCGATGTGGTCGAGATGGCTCTCGAGTTCGGCGTGGGGGCCAAACGGGTCACGATTCAACGACACGGTGCGTCGGCGCCCGAAATCATTGCCGCGCTCGAGGCGGCCGGGGCATTGGTGAGCGAGATTCCCGTGTACGAGTGGCGTCTGCCCGACGATGTGGAGCCGGCCTTGCGAATGATCAGGGCGATCATTGATCGGCGAGTGCACGCTGTCACGTTTACCAGCGCGCCAGCGATCGGCAACCTCATCAAAATGGCGACCGCAGCGGAGCTTGATCGGGCCTTGATTGGCGCGCTCAACAGCTCGACGAAAGCCGCGTGCGTCGGTCCGATTTGCGCGCAGTATTCGGCTGACGTCGGTATAGCGCCGGCCATCGTCCCGAAACGAGCGCGCCTGGGGGCGTTGGTCTTGGCCATCGGCGACGCTCTGGCGCAAGTGCAGGAGCCGGTGATGGTGCGCGGGCGAAGGCTATTGATGCAGGGCACATCCGTGGTTATCGATGGCACCACCTTTCCGCTGAGCGACCGGGAAAGTGATGTATTGCGTTCGCTCATTGATCGGATGTCGGGGGTTGTTTCCAAGGCCGAATTGTTCGACAAACTGTGGGGTACAACGGCGAGCAACACTCACGTCGTTGAAGTGACGGTGGCGCGCCTGCGAGCTCGACTTGGCGACCTGGGCGTAGCGATTGTCACCGTGCCGCGTCGTGGCTACCGTCTCGATGTGACGGTGGAGTGAACCGTTAGGGTGAGCTATGGCTTGGAAGCAACGACCGGCGGTTGATCCGTGACTGTCTACCTCGTGGGTGCGGGTCCTGGCGCTCCTGATCTGTTGACCGTGCGGGCGGCAGAGCTACTCAAGCGCTGTGACGTTGTGGTGCATGACCGTCTGAGCGGCAACGCCATTTTGGACCTCGTGCCCGTGACGGCGATCAGAGTCAATGTCGGTAAGGCACCCAATGCGGTGCCGGTTTCACAGGACGAAATCAACGACCTACTCGTGGCCTATGGACGTTCACATCAGGTGGTTGTGCGTCTCAAAGGTGGCGATCCGTTTGTGTTCGCCCGCGGCGCAGAAGAAGCCGCCGCGTTGCGATCGGAAGGGGTGCCCTTCGACGTAGTGCCCGGCATCTCGTCGGCGCTGGCTGCGCCGGCGTTAGCGGGAATCCCGGTGACTGTTCGCAACGAAGTCCTCAATTTCACGGTGGTCACGGGACATCAAAGTGACTCAGGAATTTCGGCCGCCAATTGGGAAGCAATCGCGGCGGTTGGTGGCACAATCGTGATCCTGATGGGCGCCGCGCACATTGGCGCGATAGCGGAACGATTGATAGCCGGGGGCCTCCCGGGCACCACGCCGGTCGCGTCGGTTCGTTGGGCATCGACGCCCCAGCAAGACGTCGTGCGAACGACGCTGGGCCAAGCGCATATCGCCGGAATTCGTTCGCCGGCAACGATTGTCGTGGGTCACGTTGCCGACTATGACCTGCTCGCTGCGGTGGCATCCACCATTCATTAGCGGTCAAGGTGTTCGTAACCTTTTCGACATCGTTTGTTCATAATCATTCGACTAGGTTGCCCCACTAACCAACCTCTAAGGAGAAACCAAGTATGGCGATTACCGAAGAACCTACCCCGATGAACCGTCGCAAGTTCCTGGTGACCATGGGCGCTGCGGCTGCGGTGCCTGCCGTACTTGCCGCATGCTCATCTGACACGAAGGCCGCGACGACCACGACCGGCGGCGCAACCACGACCACCGGGGCAGCGACGACGACTGCTGGTGGGGCAACCACTACCGCTGCCCCGGCCAGCGGCGTACCCGCCGATCTCATCGCCGCCGCCCAGAAGGAGGGCAAGATCAACCTGATCGCCCTTCCAGACGGATGGGCGAACTACAAAGGGGTGCTCGCTGGTTACAAGGCCAAGTACAACATCAACTTCAAGGTCGACAATCCCGATGGATCTTCTGCTGATGAAGTGAAGGCTGTCGAAACGCTCAAAGGTCAGCCGACTCAACCCGACTCGATTGACGTTGGCCCATCGTTCGCCTATGACGGCGTGACTAAGGGCGGCTTATTTGAGCCGTACAAGGTTTCGACATTTGCCGAAATTCCCGAAAACATGCGCGACGCTGCCGGTAACTGGGTTGCTGCGTATTACGGCATCACTTCTATCGCGGCCAACGAGAAGATTTGTAAAGTTGCTCCGAAGAGTTTTGCCGAGTTGAACGATCCCAAGTACAAGGGCATGCTGGCGCTTAACGGTGACCCCCGTAAGTCTGGCTCTGGCCTCGCTGGGGTTATTGCCGCTGCGCTTGCAAATGGTGGTTCGTTTGATGACATCACGCCCGGCATCGACTACTTCGCCAAATTGAAAAAGGCTGGCATCCTGTTGCCTGTCGACTTGACCGAAGCTATGTACATATCGGGCGAAGCTGCACTCGGCATCGACTGGTCATACAACTACGTGTCCACCGTCGACAAGATGCTCAAAAACGGCATCACGCTCGTCACGAACGTGCCCACAGATGGCGTCTACGGCGGCTTCTATGCTCAGGGTGTTGTGAAGGGTTCACCCAACCAAAACGCGGCCAAGCTGTGGATCGAATGGCTCGTGTCCGACGAAGGTGCCCTCGAGTACATGAAGGGCGGAGCTTTCCCGGCCCGCTATGTGGCCATGGACAAAGCCGGCAAGATTCCCGCTGATCTCAAGGCCAAATTGCCCTCTGCCGACATCGTGGCCAAGGTTAAGTTCCCCACACCGGCGCAGGTCACCAAGGCTAAGGAAATCATTGCATCGCAATGGGGTCCCAAGGTCTCGGGCAACTAGTAATTGGCCATCAATAGATGACTGCACTTGTGGAGGAGGGTCGATCGTTTGCCGATCGGCCCTCCTCTCAATTATCGGCGCCGCAACGGCGGCAAACCTCGTTAGCCTGGCTTGGCTTCACTCCGTTCCTGGCGTTTGTGGCGGTATTTTTGCTATTTCCGACGATTGTCGTTGCGTCGGAGGCCTTTAAAAATAAGGCTGGAGAGCGAAGTTTCACCAACCTTCACAAAGCAATATCGGGTGAGTATTTTCGGGCATTTCGGACTACGGCACACTTGTCAATTCTCACTGCGTTGGCCGGGGGCGCTATCGGCCTGGTGTTGGCCTATGCCCTTGTCACTCTCGAGCGACCCCGTTTTTTGAAAAAGGCGGCGACTACCTTTTCGGGAGTTGCCTCCCAGCTCGGTGGCATTCCTTTAGCGTTCATGTTTATTGCGACCGTTGGTGCACAAGGTTTCGTGACGAAGACGTTGAACACATGGTTTCATTTCAAAATTACCGACCACGGATTCAGCCTTTACACATTTCGCGGCGTGGCGCTGGTGTATATGTACTTTCAGATTCCCCTGATGGTGATAGTCATGCTCCCAGCGATCGAGGGAATGAAAGTGCAGTGGCGTGAAGCTGCTGAAGGGCTTGGAGCCAGTCGCTTTCAGTATTGGTTGCGCGTTGGTTTCCCGGTGCTCTTGCCGGCAGCCTTGTCTGGAATAATTTTGCTGTTCGCTAACGCGTTCAGCGCTTATGCAACGGCGTACGCGCTGACGAGTGGCCAGGTCAATCTGGTACCAATCCAAATTGGGTTTTTTCTGAGCGGAAATACGCTCGATGATCCGGGCCTAGGATTCTCATTAGCATTTTGGATGATTGTGGTCGTGTCGAGTGCGATCGTGTTGTACAACGTGTTACGTCGGCGCACCTCGCGGTGGCAACGATGAGCGGTCGACGGCGGCCGAAAATCGGGCTCGGTATTTTCGTATTTCTGTGTTTTCTCTTTTTTCTGCTGCCGTTCTGGTCAGCGGCTCGATTTGGGTTCTCAAAACCACGCGGGGGCGGTTATACGTTTCAGTCGGTGAGGGATCTCATTCACGGTCCCGACTTTGGCACCACCCTGTGGCTGAGCTTTCGGCTAGCAGTCGGTACGACGGTGCTGTCATTGCTCTTAGTCGTGCCAACTTTGGCCTGGCTCCACCTTAAGGTGTCAAAACTTTTGCCTGCCGCGGAACTGGTGAGCGTGTTGCCGTACGTCGTACCTGCGATTGCGCTTGTCTCTGGTGCTTCGAAAGCGTTTCACTCAGCGTGGCCGTTTATCTTGATTGAGCCGATCGGGCTCATTCCGTTGTATGTCATCGTGGCGTTGCCGTTTACTTACAGATCAATCGACAACGGAATTCGAGCGGTGGATCTCAAGACGCTCACCGAAGCTTCGCGCGGTCTTGGTGCGAGTTGGACCAAGACGCTCACAGCCGTGATCGTGCCGAATATCATCACGTCCCTTTTGGGCGCGGCCTTTCTCACGATGGCAGTGGTGCTCGGCGAGTACACAATTTCTTCGCTCTTACTCCACAAGACATTTCCGGTGTATCTCGCTCTGCAGAATCAGGAGGATCCCCGTGGCGCAACGGCCATGGGTTTGATGTCGATTTTGGCGACGTGGATGTTGTTGGGTGGGGTTTCATTGTTAGGTCGTCGTCGCAAGGGCGGCGGCGGGGTTACCGTCTCGGCGTTCCAGCGCTGATGTTTTTAGGAGCACTGTGAGTACTGAAATTAATGCCGGGCTCGAGCTTCGAGGTGTGCGCAAAACGTTTGGGGCAACGGTCGCACTTGAAGCGCTTGACCTTACGTTGGAGGCTGGCGAATTCGTGAGTTTGCTCGGCCCGTCCGGCTGCGGTAAGACCACAGCCTTGCGGGCTGTTGCCGGCTTTGAACGCCCTGACGCCGGATCCATTTTCGTCGGCGGTCATGATGTCAGCGACATGCCGCCGTCCAAACGCGATATGGGCATGGTGTTCCAGAGTTACAGCTTGTTCCCTCACCTCACTGTTCTGGACAACGTGGCTTTCGGATTGCGTATGCGCAAGCAGTCGTCGGCAACTCGCAAATCAGTAGCGGGCGAAATGCTGGAACTCGTCGGGCTGTCGGCTCAGGCCGGTCGGTTCGCTCACCAACTTTCTGGTGGGCAACAGCAACGTGTTGCGCTGGCTCGAGCGCTGGCAATTAGTCCGCGGGTGTTGCTCCTTGACGAACCGCTGAGTGCCTTGGACGCCAAGGTGCGCGTTGGTCTGCGCGACGAAATTCGTCGCATTCAACGGACGCTCGGCATCACGACACTCTTCGTCACTCACGATCAGGAAGAGGCAATGGCTATTTCTGATCGGGTCGGCGTGATGTCAAACGGTCGACTGGAGCAAATCGGGGCACCCGTCGATGTGTACCGCAAACCCACTTCGGCCTTCGTGGCCCGATTCGTTGGCACGGTCAACACCATCGTTGGCACGGTGGTCGCCGATGGCGTTACTACCAGCGCTGGATTCGTGCGAGTGCCGGTGCCCGGTCTGATCGTCGGGGCTCCTGTGAAATTGCTCGTACGCCCGGAGGCCATCACGCTAGAACCTGTTGGCGCTGACGGCACGCTGACAGGCACGGTGACAAGCTTGAGTTTCCGCGGTGCCGTGACGCGTGTGTCGATTGACATACGCGGCGGTGTGTCAGTGCTGGCCGATGTGGCCGGCGCGAGTGCAGAGGCGTACGCCGGTGGGGGCGATGTTGGTGTGCGGTTCGACCCCAGTGGCAGTTTCGTTGAGCCAGCCGAACCTGCTCCTGGCGCAACAACTGAGTTGGCGACGCACGAGGATTAACCCCCGAAACCGCCTCGATTTCCGCGGCCGGAGCCAGGGGTAATGGCGGTGGCGGTGATGTTGCCATCGGCATCTGCAGCGCCTGTCACGGTCACTGCGGCACCGGTGGCAAAGTCGGCAACGGTCTTGGTGGTCTTCGCGACGCTCATCGTTGTCGCTGCTGACGTGGAGACTTTGATGTTGTTGCCCTGTGAATCTTGAATATAAATCGCATTATTCGGTGCGTCGACGAGCACAATAGTTCCCGACGTTGAGCCACCAGATTGGGTAGCTCCGGTAGTCGCTCCAGCGGCTTGGTTGCCTGTTGCGCCTGCTGCCCCAGTTCCGGCGGTACTCGTTCGCGCCGCGTTTGCGCCGGCCGTACCCGTGCCAGTGCGGTTACGGCCGGCGAAGGCCGCCGCGGGATTTGTGGCCGCTGGCGTATTTCGCTTCTGTACGTAGATACCGCCAAAGAAACCCACGCCGAGCGTCAAGACGCCGGTCATGGCCCACGTCAATGGGGTCATCACCCGCGGCTTACGCAGCGGTACGTCGGGTGTTTCATAGTCGGCTGGGCTGAAATGGTCCAGCACTGTTGTGCCTGATTCGTAGGCGACATGCTCGATGCTGGTGTCGGCGATGGGTTCCAGGGCAGTCATGTAAGTCCTCGATTATTCGTAGCGAAGTGCGTCGATGGGCCGCAACGACGCAGCGCGGTTGGCAGGGTAGAGGCCGAAGAACAGGCCAGTGAGAAGGGACACGGCGAACGCCAACACCACGGAATACGCAGCGATCGACGGTTGTATGCCCACGATTTTGAATTGACTTCCTACGATGCCAGCGGCGATTCCGAGGAATCCGCCAAACATCGACACCATTACCGCCTCGATAAGGAATTGGCTCAGCACATGACTCTTCTGGGCACCAATGGCACGGCGAATACCGATCTCGCGGGTGCGCTCGGTGACTGTCACCAGCATGATGTTCATCACACCAATGCCTCCCACGATGAGCGAAATAGCGGCCACGGCACCGAGTAACACGGTGAGCGTTTTCGCTGACTTCTCTTGGCTGGATTGCAACGTCGCCTGGTTGAGCACACTGAAGGGCGAGGATCCATTGGAAGTGGGGTGCAGCGCCGTGAGCACTGCGGTCACCTCGGCTTGAGCGGAACCGGTGGCGTTGTGGCTGATGGCCTGAACTGTCAAGGAGTTGAACACGCCGCCACCGGTGAGGTTGTCCTGCACGGCCGTGTCGGGGGCGATCACAATGTCATCTTGATCTTGGGTGCCGTTGGTGCCTTTTGGCGAAAAGACGCCGACAACGGTCCAGTTTGAGTTGCCGAATTTGACCGTTTGACCAATCACGCTGGCGAACGGCGTCCCGGTGCCAAAGAGATTGTCGACCACGGTTTTGCCCACCACCACCACCTTGGCTCGATCCGCAATGTCTTGCGCCGTGAGGCCACTTCCCGCGCTCAAGCTGTAGTTGCGCACGGGACCAAATAGTTCAGTGGTACCTAGAAACTGTTGCGGCGTGTACGTGTTTCCGTCAAATGTGCCAATGGCTGTGGCCGTCACGGTGGGCACGATCGCTTTGCAACTGGGGCAGTTGCCGGGCTTGTTGAGGGCGTCGACATCGCTCTGTTTGAGTTGGACGGCTCGTGATTGCGTGCCGCGGTTGCCACCGCGCCCTCCAAAGCCGCGGGCGTTGACGACGGTGATGGTGTTGGATCCGAGGCTTTCAAATTGTTTGGCGACAGCTTCTCGTGAGCCGGTGCCTACGGCGACCAAAATGATCACCGAACCAACTCCGATCAAGATGCCCAGCATCGTGAGTGCGCTTCGCAGCTTGTTAGACAAGATGCCCTGTATGGCGATGCGAACGCTTTCGAAATTCATGCGTTGATTGCTCCCATCGCTCGGGGCCCGGATGGGGGAGCGGAAATGTCGCTGATAACTTGGCCGTCTTTCAATCGGATGATCCTGTGTGCGTGCCGAGCCACGTCGTCTTCGTGGGTGATAATCACAATCGTGCGTCCTTCGTCGTGCAACTCGTTCAAGATATTCATCACTTCTTGCGTCGACACCGAATCAAGCGCGCCAGTGGGTTCGTCGGCCAAAATGAGCGAAGGATTCGTGGCGATTGCTCGAGCGATTGCCACGCGCTGCTGCTGACCTCCAGACAGTTGTGACGGCGTGTGGTGTAACCGGTCGCTGAGCCCGACCCGCTCAAGTGCATCCAGCGCGGCGTGACGGCGCTCAGCCTTGGACACTTTCGCGTACACGAGTGGGAGTTCCACGTTGGCCACAGCGTTGGTGCGCGGAATCAAATTGAATGACTGAAACACAAACCCGATCTTGCGATTGCGCACCAGACTGAGCTGATAGTCATCGAGCGTTCGCACGTCGATGCCGTCCAGGAAATAGCGACCTTTGGTGGGTATGTCGAGACAGCCGATGATGTTCATCAGCGTCGATTTGCCGCTACCCGACGCGCCCATGATGGCCACGAAGTCGCCCTGTTCAATAACGAGCGACACGTTGTCGAGCGCGTGAACGGCGATGTCTCCGATGCCGAAGGTCTTTTCAATATTCTGTAGCAGGAGCACCGGCCACTTCTTCAGGACGGGCAAATCTGGCTCAGTGAAAGGCTGGATCGTGGACGTCACGCTCAGCCTCCCGGAGGCCCGAAGCCGCCGCCGCCCGCCGCGCCGCCGGTGGCGATTCCTGCGGTGCCGGTCTGGCCCGCTCGCACGGTGGAGCCACCGCCAGCGATCGTTGTTCGGATGACCACGAGGTCTCCCAAATTCAGACCAGCCGTGATTTCTACACTGTCGTCACCTCGCAAACCAATGGTTGCGCGAACGACGGATTCCTTGCCGTTCTTGGCCCGAATGGTCAGGTTGGCGTTGGTGCCTCTGCCGGTGACCGCTGCGGTGGGCAGCAGTAAGACGCCATCGCGGTGATCAACCCCGACGGCCATCGTCGCCGTCATCCCGGGCTTCACAGTGGCGGGCGCATTGTCGAGGGTCAAGATTACGTTGTACGTTACGACGTTTGACGACACAGTGGCGAGTGAATCGATTGATGTCACCGTGCCCGTGGCCGTCACGTTGGGCAGGGCATCAAACGTCACCTTGGCGATAAGGCCGGCTTTGACTTTGGCGGCATCAGCTTCGGCGAAGCCCCCTTTGACCTGCAATTTTGTCAGGTCAACGATGGAAATGAAGGCATTTGAACTCGACCCGCCACCACCGCTGGAACTGGTGGATCCAGTCGCCGACGACAACAAACCAACGGTCCCGTTGACCGCGGTGATCGTGCCCGCCACCGGTGCTTTGAGCACAGTGTCATCAACGTTCTTCTGGGCAGTGTCGATTGCACTTTGGGCTTGCAGAATTTGGTTCCTTTGTTGGGCAACCACATCAGCGGTAGGACCCGATACTTTGACCGCGTTTGCCGCCAGTGTGGCCTGGTAGCTCAGCTTGGCGCTGTCAAGCAAACGTTGCGAATTCACGATGTTGAGATTGTCTTTGTTCAAACCGTTGGCTTGGTTTGCCGTGGCGTTCGCCACGCCAGTTGACGCTTGGGTGACTGCCGCTTGAGAGGCAATGACCGTACGGTCTTGAGCATTGGCCGCTTGAAACATTCTTAGCATGGGGTTGAGCCCGCTGCACACAACGCCGTCGGTGGGCGTGGCCTTGGCGGTGCAGACGTCTTGGTCGGCTTGGAGGCGCAGCGTGGTGGCGTTAATCGACTCGCCCGCTGGTTTACTCGGGTCGTTTATTACTTGTGAGGCGATGTAGGCGATGCGGTCTTCGGTCTGTGAAGCAGTGTCGGTGGCCAATTGGGCGTTTGTTTTGTCGAGCGAAGTCTGTGCGTTGTCGACGGCGGATTGCAATGTCGCGGTGTCTTGACTGAGGGTTGAATTTGCCGAATCAAGCGCCGATTGGGCGTTGGCGACACCGTTGGATGATTGCTTTGTGCCGGAATCTAACTGTGCTTTGTCGGCCGCGGTCAGCCCTGCATTGGTCTTGTCAATCGTGGCCTGGGTGGCGGTTTGGGAGTTTTTGGCGACAGTGAGCGCCGCCTGTTGAGTCGTGTCTTCGATACGAGCTAAGGCTTGGCCGGCGGTCACGACATCGCCTTGCTTCACCATGATCTCGAACACCTTGCCAGTTTGCGCGAACGAGGCCGACACTTGAATTGGCGCCGTGACATTGCCAGATGCGGTCACGGACTGCAGCACGATTCCCTTTTTCACGGCCGTTGTGGTGGTCACAGTATTGGCAGTCGCGGCAGTCGACCCATAGGAGTTGTAGGCACCGAACCCAACCGCCACAATGGCCACCCCGAGGAGCGAGCTTACGATTGCTTTCTTGCGAGCCATTGCTTACGCCCCCGTGGTGGTGGTCGTTGCTGTGGTCGACGAACCGGAGTTCTGGCCACCTTGGCTATTGGCGGGCAGGAGTGCTTTGCACTTGTCGTTAGCTGCCTTGTAAGCCGGTGTCGTGCGATCAATACGAGTGGTGCTTGACGTTGACGCGGGCGTGGTCGCAGAGGTTGAGGCAGCGGCTGGGTCAGAGGTGGTCGTCGTAGTGGCAGCGGGCAAGACGACGCCGTTGTCTTTCATGCACGCGACGTAGGCGGGGTTGTTGTTGCGGCCGCCACCATTGCCGCGTCCGAAGCCTCCCGCTGGAATCTTGTCTTTACAGGCTGCTAGTGCTTTGGTGTAGGCCGCCTGGTCGATGCCTGTGGGGGCTGTTGGCCCGCCGAGACCGCCGCCACCAAAGCCGCCTTGGCCGCCGGCCTGACCGCCGGTGGGGGGAGCGGCGTTGGGGTCAAAACCCGCGGGCGGGTTGTTGGGGTCGAACTGGGGTGGGCCGCCGTCGCTGCCGCCACCGGCAACTGTCGATGGGGCGTTCAGTATTGGGGGCCCTGCTTTTGAACCTGATGCGGGGGTAGTAGTCGATGCTGTTGTCGAGCCAGCGCCATTGGCCTGGCCGCCTTGGCCTTGCTGGCGTTGCGGCAGCGTCACGCCCTTGGACGTCATGCAGTCGCGGAACACTTGCAAGGCCGCTCGCCGTGCCGTTGGATCGGCGTTTGCACCGGCCGCTCCGGCAACAGTCGACGAGGTGTCTGCGCCTACGGGTGTCGACACTTTGGATGTGGTCGACGAACTACCGCAGGCGGACAATCCAACCGCCAGAGCAACAGCAGGGATAGCGAGGCGGCACAAACGTGAGGCAAAAGTCGAGATCATGGGGTCACTCAACCATAACTAGCTCAGAATTTGCTCAGAATCGCAACGAAGCTCACTCAGAACTTACCTTGGGCTAGGTGCCCTGCTTGACACCTGGTCAGGCTGCTAGCGCGACTTTCGTGTCTCTGGGTCAGGCCGCCAGCGCGGCCTTCCAGGCCTTACCCTTTTTGCGGCCGGTGAACAGGCTGATGGTTTGTGAGATCGAGCCACCTGACGGGTAGTCCATGGTGACAATCCACGATGTGCCATCGGGACTGGTGATTTCGACCGCTGAACCGGCATACAGCTTAGGCCAATCGATTTTGCGCTCGGCACGAGTTAGGCGAAACAGTTCGATGGATTCGCCGCCTTTGAGACGGTTAGCGAGGTCGGCCAACCCAGCTCGCTTCTCCACCCAACTCAACACGGCGTCGGCCGCCAGCGTGCCCAAGGTGTACGTCAACACGTCATCTTCGAGTTTGAGCGTGCCACCAACGGGAAACGGGTTGATCTTGTTTTGCAACAGCCACGCTTGTTCAGTCAGTACTTCTGTCATGAGAATCCTCCTACATGTTGGTGCAACCGGCACCGGGTCGGTCGGTGCTCAGCCGATGCCCATATGATCCACCGGTTCGGTGCCGTAATCGTGAGTAGTCGTTACTCAAATTGCTCAGGTTCGCGGTGTAGCGAGCCGAAGTCACAGGTATGAAAAGTCTCTGTCTCGGCGCGCTTGCTCTCGCAATCGGCCTGGCCACCGCGAGCTGCTCGGCGAATTTACCGACGACGCGGCTTTCGAGTTCAACGTCCAAGCGCAACGCCTCGTCAGCAGGCGTGTCGGCTTCGACGTCTGCAGTAGGCGGTGACTCCAGCTCACCATCGGCCCACTCGGTCGCCACGGTTGTTGTCCTCGGGGCGTCGCCGAAGGCTTCCAGCTCACCGGCTAGCGCCAATGAGGCATCCGGCGTGACGAGCTCACCGGCCAACGTCGTCGACGACGCATCTGCGGTGCCCCCGGCGACGCCCAGTGCGCTACCGCAATTGAAAGACGCACAGCTCGTGGCGGGTGTGGTCGGCGATGCGCTCGCTGCATCTGATCAATCGCTCAAGGCCGGCTTGCCAACACCGTTGGAGGAGGCATTGGGCACGGGGCCATGTGATCAAATGTTGACTCGTGTGAATCAAGCGCTGCGCGTACGGAAGGGATCACTGAAAGGTTGGGCAGTGCGCTTGGGTGTGGCGGGCCATTTGGCTACGAACGATCTGGCAACGCTCAACGGAATTGTGACAACGA
>JAYWAI010000055.1:0-7125 GCA_043782545.1 Acidimicrobiia bacterium | reverse complement strand
ATTTCCCGTGCCTGGAGCGTTTGCCGACGGCGATGATTGGGTCGTGCAATGGGACGGTGCTGCGCTGATGGGTGTGGTCAACGTGACTCCAGACTCTTTCAGTGACGGTGGCGATTTCGTCACCGTCACTGACGCGATCGCTCATGCTCGCGAGCTCAAGTATCAAGGAGCGCTCGTCATCGACGTGGGCGGCGAGTCGACCAGACCCGGAGCCGAGCCGTTAGCCGCGGCCGTCGAGATAGCTCGAATTGTTCCCGTGATCGCCGCGTTGGCGGACGACGCCGATGTGCTGATAAGCGTCGACACCCGCCACACCGAGGTTGCCGCTGCCGCCCTTGACGCCGGCGCTCACATCGTCAACGACGTGTCAGGTTTGCGTGACGACGCCATGGTTTCGGTATGCGCTCGTGCCGGCGTGCCGGCAATCGTGATGCATATGCAAGGCGACCCCGTCACTATGCAGGTCTGGCCGGTGTACGAAAATGTCGTGATCGAAGTGGGGAATTACCTGGGTCAGGCAGCTCGGCACGCCTTGGCCAATGGAGTGCCCAGCGTGATGATCGATCCAGGGTTGGGCTTCGGCAAAACAGTGGATCACAATCTTGAGCTGCTCGCCGCTGGCGGTTCGCTCGGCCCGTTTCCCGTGCTTATCGGGGCCAGCCGAAAGCGGTTCATTGGCACTCTGACGAATACGCCGGAACCTAAGGATCGGCTGGAAGGCACGCTCGCAGCACACATGGTGGCGGCGCAACGAGGGGCCGCCATGCTCCGCGTCCATGACGTCGCAGCGCATCGTAAAATACTTGTAATACACGAAGCGTTAGCGCAGCGTGGCGGTTCACCACTAAATGGAATAGTGTGACGCCGTGGCTAAAACTTCCTCAGTTATCTTGACCCGTAAACCGGGGTTCCCATCGAGCGAAGTCCGTCGTATGCCAAAACAACAGCGAGCAATGGCCCGCGTCGAAGTCATCCTCGACGCGGCAGGCAAAGCAGCTGTTGAATTTGGTACCGACGACGTTGGTTCGACCGATATCGCCCACGTAGCTGGCGTGCCGATTGGCAGCGTGTACCAGTACTTCCCCGACAAGCACAGTATTTATTTCGGTGCTTCGTCGAGGTACCTGGGCATGGTGGTTGATCTCGCCGCCAAGCGCCTCAGTGAGCACGCACCTAAGCGCTGGCAAGATGTTGTCACGACTTGGGTCACGGCGCAGGCCGACACGATGCGTACTCACGGTGGTATGCGAGTGATCTGGTCGGGCATTCATGCCAAGGGTATGTGTGTGAGCCGGTATCGTTTGAGCAACGCCGAAGTGGGCGCACTCATTCGTTCGATGATCGCGGTGTCGTTTCCCGATCAAGCAGCGGCTCTGGATGACCATTCGCTGAGCATGGGTATCGATGCCGCCGAAGCCATGTTGTCAAGCGCTTTCCGCGCCGACAAGCAAGGCGAGGCACACGCATTGGTGTTGGCGTCGTCGCACATGGTCGAGATCCTGAAAGCGTCAATCGGCCGCTAATTAGGCGTCGTAACCCAATCGGCAAAACGGTTCGCCGGCCAACGCCGCCGCCGCGAGTACCACAGCGGCCGCGGTGTACGCGCTGCGCTCGTGGTCAGGAAAAAACACGAGATCTGGATACGCCAAACCGGTGAAGTATGAGCCGTCGTCGTCACGCATGGTTTGACACCAGGCGAATAGGTCGCGGGCTTGGCCCTCAAGCCCTGCTGCTTGATACGCCATGACTGCTTCGCACGTTTCTGATGCCGTGACCCAGTCGGCGTCGCGCACGCACCGGATGCCATTGCCCTCAAACCAGAACTCTGTTTCTCGGCTGCGCAACAAGGTCACTGCGTCTTTGCCCGACACGACTCCTGCCAGGACCGGGTAGTACCAATCCATGGCCCACCGGGCCTTTGGTTCGAACGAATCGCGATGCGTGCGGATGACGTCTTCGAGCGATGTGACGCTGAGCTCCCAATCGAGGCGCTCGTGACCGAGGGCATCGGCAAGGTGCAACGCACAACGAATCGACAGCGCAATCGAAGAAGAACCGGTGAGCAATGAGTAGCTCCAAGGATGACCATCGGCGTGTTTGGCCCAGATGATGTCGCCTCGCGGTGTCTGCAAACTCAACACGAAATCGATGGCTGCCTCGACGATCGGCCACATATGTTGGCCAAAATCTTGCCGGCCGGTACGCGTTACGTGATGCCACACCCCGGTGGCGATGTAGGCCACCACGTTGGTGTCTAGTTTGGCGTCTTCAACGCTGATTGACCCGCCGGGATGAGCGAGGTAGTAGTTGTGCCAACTGCCGTCGTGACGTTGCGTGTCGGCCAGCCATTGGTAGGCCAGCTCGGCTTCGGCAATGCGGCCGCCGAGCGTGAGGGCCATGGCACACTCGACGTGGTTCCACGGGTCCGTGTGCCCGCCCGGAAACCACGGAATAATGCCCGATGGCAGCTGCAGGGCGGCGATCGAATCAACCGTTGCTTGGAGCTCGACCGCCGTGAGCACTCCAGGCACCGCGAAGTTGATCATGCGCTGGCGCCTCGCGGTTTGGACGCATAAATTACGACGCTCTTGCCGAGCACGGGGTTGAGAACCTTGTCGAGTGTTTGCACGATCTTGTTGGGTTTGATGATGTCGGCCTCCAAGAATTTGCGGTACTTGACGACGGCGGGGTGATCGTTGTTGGCCGGGCCGACCGCGCATTTGAGCCACCAATATGGCGAGTGCAGAGCGTGCGCATGATGTGAGAAGTGCACCGTGAATCCAGCCGATCTCATCTTGGCTTTGAGCTCGGTGATCGAATAGATACGCACGTGGCCGCCGACGGAAATTGGTGCGTGGTATTCCTCGGAGATCATCCAGTTAATTTTTTCTGGGTACCAGGTGGGAACCGTCACGGTGAGTGTGCCGCCAGGAGCGAGCACACGGTGGAACTCGGCAAGTGCGGCGACGTCGTCTTGAATGTGTTCGAGTACCTCGCTAGTGACGATGTGTTGGATCGCCGCGTCGCGCAACCCCAGGTTGGTGACGTCGCCTCGTGGCGTACCGATAAATCGCACAGGTGGCATTTCGCCGGTTTCAAACATGGCGGCAAATGTGGCGCGCACCTGTTGCAATTCGTCTGAGGCATAATCCAGCGCGACCACGTTGGCACCTTGGCGTGCCGCTTCGTAGGCGTGACGCCCAAACCCGCAACCCAGATCGATCAGCGTGTCGCCCTGTTTGATTCCCAGACGGTCGAATCGGACAGTCAGCATGGCCTAGCGCCCGTTCTGTCGGAGTTTGGCTTGGTTGGCTGGCATGGCGAGCACTTCACGGTATTGATCAACGGTGAGCTGGGCACAGTGTGTCCAACTCCATCGCTCGACGACCCGTTGGCGGCCGGCCTCACCAATTCGGGCTCGAAGCTCGGCAGATTCGAAACCCCTTCGGAGTGTGGCAGCCAGCGCGTCGGCGTTGCCAGCCGGGCAACTCAATACGGTCTCGTTGTCGGTGCCGGTCACCTCTGGCAGTGCGCCGCCGTCAGTGGCCACGAGGCAAATACCGGTGGCCATGGCCTCGATGGCAGGCAGGCTGAAGCCTTCGTACAAGCTGGGCACCACGGCCATTTCGCTCTGCGAGTACAGCTCCACAATGCGTTCGTCTGACACACCCGTGACGAATTCCACGCAGTCGCGCAAGCCCAAACGGTCGATCATTTCGGCTGACGGACCGCCCGGCTTTTCTTTGCCGATCACCGTGAGCTTGATGTCTGAACGCTCCGTACGAAGTTTCGCGATGGCCTCGAGTAGGTATTGCAGACCCTTCAACGCCACGTCGGCCGAGGCCGTGGTGATGAGACGCCCTGGCGTTCGCGTGATGCCAGCAACAGGTTTGAATAGGTCGATATCGACGCCCACGGGCACCAGTCGCATGCGGTCTTTGCTGACCTTCATGTCAGTGTGGATGTCGTTGATCGAGTTCTCGCTCACCACCACGATGCGCGGCAGGCGGCTCGCCACGCGGCCTTGCATCTTCACAAAATTGTACCAACGACCAATGCTCCACCGCTTGAACATGTTGGGCGCATGTTCCATTTCCAACGCTCGATCGCGGGTGATCGGATGATGCAGCGTGACAATCGTCGGGATCAATTTTTCGAGTTTCAGAATTGAGTAGCCCAAGCATTGATTGTCGTGAATGAGGTCAAATTCGTGAGCTCGAGGCTTGAGTTCTTTGAGCGCCCGCATCGAAAAGGCGAGCGGCTCCGAAAATGTACCGAGGCCGAATTGGAGCGCCTCGGCGACGTCGGCCACCGATTTGTATTCCCACACGGCGGGGAATCGGCCGGGGTATTGGTCGTTAAAAATGTCCAGGCTACGGAGTTTTGTGAGCGTAATGCGGTCATCCAAAATCGGATACGGCTGGCCGCCGAAAACCTCGATGGTGTGGCCAAGATCGGCGAGCGCTTTGGTGAGATGCCGTGTGTAGACGCCCTGCCCGCCGACGTGCGGTTTTCCGCGGTATGTGAGATACGCGATTTTGAGGGGATCATTCGGGCCGGGGGAGGCATGTGCAACCATGAGGTTCACAGGCTACCGACCGGTAACCGCCTTCGGCGCAGCGAGATGGCCACCAGGGCAACGACACACACGGCCAACGTGGGGCCATCGCCGATGTGTGAGTACACGGTACGGCCGCTCCTTTTATCGATGATGGCCATAATTACTCGCTGCTCTTTGAGCGAAGAACGGGCCACCAGTTCGCCATTCGCGGTGATGATCGCAGCGAATCCAGTGGGGCTGACTTGGGTCACCGTTCGGCCTGTTTCGAGTGCTCGCAATCGTGATGCGTTGAGGGTTTGGGTGGGCACCATCGAGTCTCGGTAACTCGACGAGTTGGTCGGGCCGAGTAGCACGGAGCCGCCGAGATCCACGCCGCTGGCCGCCCGGTCTGGGTGGAAAAGTTCGAAGCTGATCACTACGGCGAGATCGCCGGCCGGCGTGTGGAGAAGGCCTGGCTTGTGGCCCGAAATGGCTTCGTGCGGAATCAAACTCAGGTCGGCGATCTTTTCCACCAGCGACCGCAACGGGATGTATTCGCCAAAAGGCACACGATGCACCTTGTCGTAAATGTCAACAATTTTGCCGGTGGCGTCCCATACGACAGCCTGATTTCGAAAGCAGCAACTGCCTTCGTCGTGTACAACGCCGGCCACGATTGGGGCTCCAAGCCGGCGGGCCTCGGCTGCCACCTGAGCTTGCTCGGGGGACGTTTCGAATATTCCGTCCACGTTGATGACATTTTCTGGCCACAGCACCAGGTCGACGGAGCCCGGCACGATGGTCTGGCTGGCGGTGAGATGTCGCACGAACACTTGGTGGGCGTCGTCGGTGACTGCTCTGGTGCCGAGTTTTCCGCCGCCTTGCACGAGCGCAATACGCATTTGTCCGGTGACTGTGGTGCTCGGAAGCAGCGCACCGGTGGTCGGAATAGCGAGCGCGATCAGCAGCATCGTCAGTGTTACTCGACGCGCCGTTGGGTCCCGTCGAAAACTTGCGCCTGCACCGGCGAGTAGGGCAATGCCTACCATCACCAGCATCGATCCACCCAGCGGCGCCGTCCAGCGCAGCGGCGAATCAGCTACGGAGAGAGCCAACGAGCTCAGCGGCACGCCGCCAAATGGCCATTTCCATCGGACGTATTCCGCCAGCGTGAGTGTGCATGCCAGGCCGGCAAATCGCCACGTGCCACGTCGCGGGGTCAGCGCACACCCAACAGCCAGAAGTGAGCTTTCCAGAAGCGTTGCCCCGATGTACCCGCCGATGTTGAAGTCACGCATCCACTGCAAAGAAATGGCGAAATGGACGAACCATGACAGGCTCGCCAGGTTGAATTTCCGGCGTCGCCGTTCGCCGTCGATGACCAAAGCGAGACCAGCGAAGCCCACGATTGCCAACGGCCACCACCCCCACGGAGGTAGCGATAAGCACATGGCGAGCCCACAAGCGCTGGCTTGTAGCCAGCGGTTGCTGAGCACTCGACTGGCAATGGGCATCCCGCCATGATGCTCGATAGGCGAGACTGTGGCCATGTTGCGTGTAACCCGTAGTGCCGCGATGGTGGCAATGTTCGTTTTTGCTGGCTGTACTTCTGACGCCAAGACGTCGGTGACGTCGACCACGTCGCTGACGTCTACATCAAGTTCAACGGCGGCGAGTACCTCGTCGTCGATGTCATCCACGGCTGTCACTATCACGAGCCCGACGAGTACAACGCCAAGCGGCTCGACCACAACCGAGGGAATTGCCTGTGAGGGACGCCGGCCCCAAGTCGCGGGCGTCAGCACGGCCGCGATCACGTCGTCGTCAATCGAACGGCATTATCGGGTATATACCCCCAAAGGGTATGACCCTGGAAAATACACCCCGGTGGTGTTTGACATCCACGGATACGGCTCGAACTCTTCCCAACAATTGTTGTATTCCAAGTTTGCGTCGGTGGCTGATCGAGAGAATTTCATCGTGGTCCTGCCTGATGGCCAGGGCACCCCGCCTCACTTCAATCTGGCCATGAGCGCGCCGGCGGGAGAGGGCGACGACGTCGTGTTTATGACCGACCTGCTCCTGAAAATTCGCAACGAATTTTGTGTGGACAACCACCGGATTTTTGCCACCGGAATGTCGAACGGGGGAGTGATGACGGCGTTGTTGGCGTGCCGAGCCAGCGACCAGTTTGCGTCGTTTGCGGCGGTGGCCGCGGTGGTCTACTCGCCGGAGTGTGGTCATGGGCGTCCCATTTCGTACCTGGCCTTCAAGGGCACGAAGGATGCGACGATTCCCTATGAGGGTGGGGTTGTTTCGTGTTGCGGTAACCCGGTGGTGCCCAGCTCGATTTCGGCGATGGAGGGATGGGCGACGCGCAGCGAATGCACGATTCCGCCGACCGAGTCTAAGATCGCCGACGACGTGACGCTGCTCACATACGCTGGCTGCGCAGATGGCCACGTGGTGGCCATGTACCGCGTCGAAGGTGGCGGCCACTCGTGGCCAGGGTCGCGTGCCCTGCCCGGTTTGGGTGTCACCACTAAGAGTATCGACGCCACCGAACTCATCTGGGCCTTCTTCAA
>JAYWAI010000054.1:0-18730 GCA_043782545.1 Acidimicrobiia bacterium | reverse complement strand
AACCGGGGCAACTCGATGAATATTTTCGGGGACGTAATCCCAAGAGCCAAGACACACGCGAGCTCTTTGGCGACCTCGATCGATTGGCCGACCGTCCCGAATATGTTGACCGCGACGCCCGTCTACGGGTGATGGACGCCCAGGGGATGCAGGGGGCGATTTTCTTGCCGACGTTGGGTGTTGGTATGGAACAACCGTTGCTGCATGATCCCGAGGCACTCGTGGCGGCGTTTCGAGCGTTCAATCGGTGGATGCTCGAGGACTGGGGTTTCTCGTACCAGGAGCGTATTTTTGCCGCACCGATTTTCACCCTCGTCGACCCAGTCGCAGCGCTTGCCGAACTCAATTGGACACTCGACAACGACGCCCGATTCGTGTTGATCATGCCCGGCCCGGTGATGACGCCTTCGGGCGGTCGATCCCCATCTGATCCACTCTTCGACGCGTTTTGGCAACGCATCAATGACTCGGGAGTGACAGTCGTGGTGCACGGAGGCGACAGTTGGTACACGAACTACCTCAAGGATTGGGGCGATACTGCCTCGCGAGAAGCGTTTCGGCAGAACGCATTCCGCTCTTTGGTGTCGAGCAACCCTGTGCAAGATTTCTTCGCCAGCTTGTTGGCACACCATCACTTTTCGCGCTTTCCAAATCTGCGCGTGGCGTCGATTGAGACTGGTTCGGATTGGGTGTTTCACCTGTTTGAAAAGCTGAAAAAATCATTTGGGCAAACGCCACATGCGTACCCGGAAGACCCACGGCTGACATTCCAGCGCCATGTCTATGTGTCGCCGTTTTATGAAGACGAGCTGGACCGCTTGCGTGATTTGGTCGGTGTTGAACACTTGCTGATGGGTTCCGACTTCCCTCACGCCGAAGGGCTCGCTGATCCGTCGTCGTATATCAAGGACTTGCGCAACTTCAACTTCACTGACGCCGAGGCCCGTTTGGTGATGCGCGATAACGGTATTGCGCTGTCGTCACGGCGACCTGACTAGACGACCTCAGCGCAACTGGTTGAAATCCAGAGTGTTACACCCGGTGCGTAAGGTGTTGGCGTGATCAGTATTTCTTCAAACGCCGTCGAGAAATTGCGCGAATTCATTCGTGCTCTGCGTTCGGAGTCGAGTTTGGGGCAAATCATGGTCATCGTCCCGAGCCCCGCGTGTGGGCTATACCTGCGGCGTCGGCTGGCTGCAGATGGCGGGCTGGCAAACGTACAGTTCGTTGAGCTGAAACGAATCGCCGAGCTTCTCGGCGGGCCGGTGTTGGCCGCGGAAGGCCGTGGGCCAATGACTCCGCTTCGACGAGAACGGATTGTTAAGCGGCTGCTCGTCACATCACCGGGAGTATTTGCTCCGGTAGTCCACCATATGGCGACGGTGGCTGCGGTGGCCGCCGCCGTGGGCGAGCTTGGGCAGCTCTCACCGGTTGACTTGGCAAATTACGGTAGGGGCGACGATCGCAGAACAACGTTGGCTGCACTCACCAAGCTGTACCGCCGGGCTTCGACCCAATGGTACGAGACCTACGATTTGGTTCGGGCCGCAACAAACGCGCCATACACCGGTGGGCGTAGTGTCGCATTTTTGCTCGGCTCGTTGTCAGAGGCAGATACACGATTGTTGCGACACATTTCGGCAGCATCAATAGTTCAAGATGACGTGCGTCTTGAATCGCTCGGTCACGTGCAGATTTTCAGTGTGCCCGACGCCGCCGGTGAAGTGCGCGTTGCCTTGGGTGAAGTGGCAGATGCCATTGAATCCGGTGTTCATGTTGGCCAGATCGCCGTTGTTTTTCCGAGCCGCGCGCCGTGGTTGCGGATCGTGGTTGACGAGTGCGCGATCGCCGAGATTCCCATTGCTGGCCAGAGTCCGTTGCGGTACTCACAGTCGTTGGCCGGGCGGACTCTGCTTTCGATGCTGGAGCTCGGCAGAGATAATTTCGATCGCAACGATGTGAGTGATTGGCTCTTGGGTGGTGGCGTTCGCACTCCCGTAGCCGGGCAACCGGCGCCTGCCGCCGCGTGGGCTCGCCATGCTCAACAGGCAGGAGTCACTCGTGGCCAAAAAAGTTGGGAGGCGCGCCTTCGGGATCGTGAGCGTCTGTTGGCAGGAAAGTCGTCATTCGACGAAGCCAATGTCGGAGCTTTTGGTCTATTTATGACTCGGCTCATAGCAAGTTGCCGATTGGCGGGTGTGGCGAGTGCGGCCGATTGGTCGAGAAAGGTCGGTGCCCTGCTCGGCGAGTTTGTGGATGTGCCGGCCGGCGATGCGGGGCGTGAGGCGATAGAAACGGTGTTGGGCTCGCTGGGTGACTTGGGCGATGATCCCATGACGGCTCCAGAGTTCGTGTCGACGTTGCGCCGTGAGCTGGCCGGATCTGGTGGGCGAATTGGCAGTTTCGGGAGCGGAGTGTTTGTTGGCACAATCGCAGAAACGGTTGGCGTTACCTTTTCTCATGTCGTGGTGATGGGAGTCACCGAGACCGATTTTGGTCGGGCGTTGCGTGCGAGCGGTGTGTTTCCACACAGCGAACGAATCCGTTGCGGATTGGCGGCAAGTGAAGACTTCACGAGGTATGAAACATCACAACAGCTAGCGTCTCTCCTCGGGAGCGCAGAGCGTGCCTCGGTTACTTTTGGGCGCGCCGATGCTCGAGCGGGACGCGCCTGTATGCCGGCGCCTTTTTTGGTTGATCTGGTCAATGCTGCTCATTCGCCAGCGGCGATGGTGTCGGGTTTGAGTATGGCAAACGCAGAGTCATCAAATCACTGGTTGACGGTGGTGCCGTCGAGACACGCTGATCTCTATCGTGTGCATAGCGCCTCGTCAGTCTTCGAGCAGCGCCTGCGATCAGCGGCGTGCGGGGCGGTCTTTCCGGATGCCGCCGGCGGTCGTACGGCATTTGACGCCCGAGCGAGTGCCGCATTTACCGAGTTTGACGGTGCGCTTGGCGAAAAACTTGGTGTGGATGTATTTGGCAAAACTCTCAGCGCTACGACGCTCGAAACGTTTGCGGCGTGTCCTCGTCGGTACTTCTTAGAACGAGTGCTTGGCCTCAAGGAGAGCGAACCACTGCAGGAGACCGAGGACCTCTCCCCGTTAGATCATGGGTCACTTGTCCATGACGTTCTCGACCAACTTTTTACGCAGGGGCCCAGTCCAAAGTCGCCCACTGAGCCCTGGTCGAGCGAGGCACGGGAATCGATACCAGGTTTGGTTGACGGCCAGATTGAACGATTGCGTCGCCGTGGTCACACTGGCGAGCGCCTCCCAATGATCCTCAAGCGCGACGACCTCGTGCGGACGGTGAACAGGATATTGAACGAGGATGACGAGCGACGGAATCGCGAGGCCATGGTCCAGGTGTACAGCGAATACGGCTTCGGCCCCACCGAAGAAACACCATTGCAAATTTCGCTTCCTGACGGACGGCAATTGACCTTCCAAGGCAAAGTCGATCGGATCGACCTGTCACTCGACGGCGCGCAGTGCAACGTCATTGACTACAAGACGGGCGCATACGAATCGGCTACGGCGTTGGAGAAGGAAATTGCTTCGGGGTTGCGGTTGCAATTACCGATTTACGCTCTCGCCGCCCAGGCCCTGTACCCGCACGCCTCGGTGTCCGGGCGCTACTGGTTTGTGAGCGAGGGTGCAGATTTCAGGGCTACTGACGTTGCTGCTGGTGGTCTGTTGCCGGAAAATTTGACCGCCGTGCTTGGCGAGTTGGTCGCTGGTTTGGAATCCGGAACGTTTCCGGCCCGGCCCGGCCGAAACGGCTCAAATTGTTCTTACTGCCGTGTCGTTACGGGTTGTGATGCCGATCGAGAGCGACAATGGCAGCGCAAGTGTGGAGACGATCAACTGGCCCGGTACGTCGCGCTGGTCGACCCAATCGCCGCTGGGATCGTCGACGCCGACGGGGTTGATCACTAGTGGCTGCTGCGTCGTTGGTCTCAGGGCGCGAGCCGAGCGATCAATCGGCTCGATGGCGTCTGAGTAACGAAACTGACCGCTCGTTTTTCGTGCACGCCGCGGCGGGCAGCGGCAAGACAACCGCGCTGATCTCCCGAATTGTTGAACAACTTCGAGGCGGCATGCCTCCGGGGCGGATCGTGGCGATCACGTTCACCACAGCTGCGGCATCGGAAATGCGCGACCGACTCCGATCCGAACTCGGCCGCTTGGCCACTGGCGAAGTTGACGAACCGTGGCTCGTGGGGGCTCAACGCAACTTTGATGAACTGACTATTGGCACTATCCATGCCTACTTATTGCAACTTCTGACGGAGCGAAGCATCCAGGCTGGGTTGCCTTCACAACTTGGGTTGCTGTCCGACGACGACGATGCGGCCGAGCGGGCCGCCATCGCTCGTGAAATTCGCCAGGCGTTGTATGAGAATCCTGACGTCGCTCCCGTTGTGCGACGAGCGTTTGCCCTGGGCATGCGAGACCGCGATATTGACTCGCTAGTTCGCGACTTGTACGACCACTGGCACTTGCTGCCCTTGGTCCCTGTGCTGAGTGGGGTTGAGCTGTCTCCAGTCGATTTGTCGTCGGTGTTAGATTTCGCCAGAAGCCTTGTCGAAACCGATCGCTCAGGGGTGCCCGGCACCGACCCGGCAATGAAGTTGATCGTGTTTTTGGAACGCTGGTTGCTTGGATTCGTCGATCGAAATTCGGCGGGCCAGGGAGACGATGTCGACGATCAAGCAGCCGTTCGAGGCCTCGAAGCCCTGTGCGCCGTGCTTGGAAATTCTTCGTGCAATCCGACGAGTAAGGAGTGGGGCCCGCAACGCAAAACTGACGTGAAGGCCTCGGTGAGCGATTTGCGACAGGCGGTGGGCGAATCATCTGACGCACTTCGCGCAGACACCGACGCCCGACTGCTCGAAGTCATTGGAGCGGTGTTCCACGCGTGTGCCGGTCGCCGTCAACGCGATGGGCTGCTCGCGCGTCATGACCTGCTCGTGCACGCTACGAATCTCCTGATCTCGGACCCAACTGTCGCTCACGCGGTGGCGAGCAGTATTGGCTCACTCTTCGTGGACGAATACCAAGATACCGACCCGCTCCAGGCAAAATTTGTTCAGGCACTCAACGGTGCTGGCACCGCCATGTTGCTCTTTACGGTCGGGGATCCCTTGCAATCCATCTATCGCTTCCGAGGCGCTGACGTCAGGGCGTTTGACGAATCTCGCGACAAATTTGGCCACGAGGTCATTGCGCTCGATGTCAACTTTCGTTCGGCCCCGCAGATTGTGGACTTCGTCAATGCGGTTCTGCCTGACCTGAGCGCCGGCTCAACAGAACTCGTGTTCACGCCGCTCAAGGCGCACCGAGCGGACGACCAAGCAAGCGTTACACACCTCGAAGGATTCTCGTCAAGCGAATCAGGCGCTCGCGCCCTGGAAGCACAAGTTATTGGGGATGTCATTCTAGAAATGCGGGCCAAAGGTTCGGTGGGTCACTTGAGCGATATCGCAATTTTGTTGCCGACGAGAACAGGGCTCGAAGTGCTCGTTGATGCACTCAGCGCCCGTGGGATTTCAATGCGCAACGAGAGTCGGGAAGTGCTCGTCGAAACTCCAGAGGTGGCGAGCGTGATTACGATCCTGGGCGCGATTGTCCAGCCGAATGACAGCGTGTTGGTCGTAGGCGCACTGCGAACGTCGCTGCTCGGCGTCAGCGATGTCGAGTTGACGCAATTCGTGCGGGCCGGCGGGAAATGGGATGTGACAATCGATTGGTCGGAGCTCAATTCGTGCGAACGCACGTCGCGTGCGCTGAGTTGGCTGAACCGAATGAGTCGCTTGGCCGCAACGCTCGATGCAGCTCTCCTTGTGCAAACCGTGCTGGTGGAATTGCACGCGCATGAGATGGTTTCGGGGAGCCCCCGACCGCGAGATGCATGGCGTCGATACGACTTTCTGCTCGATCAGGCGCGCAGTTACTGCGACGACGACGGCAGTTCGTTAGCTGGGTTTCTCCGTCTCTTGAGCCGCCAAATCGACGCAGGGGTAAGTCACAATGACCGAGTAGTCGCCGAGTCCGACGATGATGCCGTGCGCTTCATGACAATTCACGGGGCCAAAGGGTTGGAGTTCGAAGCTGTCATCGTGGCGGGGTTCAGTCGTCCGCCTCGGGGAAACTCGTCGAAAGCTCTCATTGACCAAGGTGGGGCGAGTCCGGGCGTGGTCACTCGGCTAGCGGGGAAGACATCCGCGTCTGACGCGGTCGTGGCATCAATACAACGTGCAGAACAGGTTGAGGAACTGCGTCTCCTCTACGTGGCGTTGACACGTGCAAAGAAGCATCTGATTGTGTCCACGCATCGACGCGCCGTCAAAAGCACAGATTCAAAAACTATTGCGCGATCTCTTTCGGCTGCGTTCGCTGACGGCGCGGCCGGGGCCTTCATCACCGCGTGGAAGCCCGCGACTACCGAAGTTCAAGAGGTACCAACACATCCGAGCGGTGGAGTCGTCGTGGGTGGTGGATTCGTTACGAGCCGCGTGCCCTACGTCGATCTCGTCGAGTGGAACGAGTCACGACGGCACACTATTCATCGACAGAGTGGACCTCGGTCGATTTCGGCAACGACACTCGCCGCGTTGTCGGATTCGATCGGCGCGATTTCCGGCGAGTCTCAGGCCCGTGGTGGCGCGCCTGATGCGGGTGGAGGGCCTGGCGATCGCGGAGCGGGTGGTGCCAGCGGCGCAAAGCTCGGGCGGGCAGTTCACGGCGTCATGCAAGTTGTTGACTTCGGTAACACAACCTCGCTTGATGGCTTGGCTCACAACCACGCTTCGATCGAGGGTATTGGCGGGCGATCGAAAGAGGTCGCAAATCTGGTTCGTCACTGTCTGGATGCGCCTGTGGTTGTTGAGGCGTCGAAATCGTTGGATTGCCACCGAGAGGTGTTTGTCGCGGCCGTGATCGAAGGAATCCTGGTCGAAGGTTTTATTGACCTGCTCTATCAGAATCCGGTTGGTGATTTTGTGCTGGTGGACTACAAAACCGATGCATATTCGTCGTCAGCGCATATCGCCGATCGGATGGACAAATACCGAATTCAAGCGGCAACGTATGCGCTGTTGTTGGAGCGCTCGGCAGGTGTTCAGGTGAGTCGATGCGTGCTCGTGTTTGCCGATGCGCCCCAAAACGAACGTGAGGTCGAGGTGGGTGATCTCGAATCGGCAAAGCACCGTGTGCTCGAGCTTTTGCAATCTGAATTTGTTACGACTACGCCGTCTCGGCAAGTTGCCGGAGGTTTGCCACCGCGTGAGTGAGGCCGTCCGGATCTTTGAAAAGTGCAGTTCCGGCAACGAGCACGTTGGCGCCGGCCCGGACTGCTGCGGCCACGGTCGACGGTCCGATTCCACCATCAACTTCAAGATCCACAGGATGCCCAGTTTCGGCGAAGTGGCGATCGGCCATCGACCTAATCTGCCTCAGCTTCGGTTCGGTTGATGGCAAATACGATTGGCCGCCGAAGCCAGGGTTGATCGTCATCACCAAAATCATGTCGACCATATCCAAAATATTTTCTACCGCGCTAGCGGGCGTGGCTGGGTTGAGCGCCACCGCGGCGTGTGCTCCGAGGTCGCGAATAATGCCGAGTGTGCGATGCAAGTGTGTACAAGCTTCGGCGTGCACAATGAGTCGCTCACAACCGGCCTCAACGTATCGGGCCGCCAGTTCGTGTGGCTGCTCGACCATGAGGTGGGCCTCGAACGGTAAGGCCGTGCGCGGCCGGCACGATGAGATCACGTCAGGGCCAAAGGTGAGGTTTGGGACAAATCGACCATCCATGACGTCCCACTGAATTCGGTCAACCCCGGCCTCAGTAAGCGCGGTGATGCCTTCGCCGAGTCGAGAAAAATCACAAGGTAAAACGCTCGGAGCGATCAAAATTGGTCGTGTCACGCCTAGACGTTAGAGGAAAGCCGATCAGGGAAATTAACTCGGGCTGCCCCAGTTCTGAATGGCTACAGCCGTTCGGAGGGCACGATGCCACAATGGGGCCATGGAAACAATTGAGCTTCGCCCCCGCACGTTGGTCGCTGGCGGCGACGCCATTGCGAAGGACTCCGAGGGCCGGGTTGTTTTTGTCTCGGGAGCGCTTCCGGGCGAATTGGTATCAGCAGAAATCACCGTTACGAAGAAGGACTTCCGGCGGGCCCAAGTCGTCGAGGTGCTCGAGCCTCACGCCAGCCGCCAATCGCCACCGTGCCCTCTCGTTCGGGCCGGGTGCGGCGGTTGCGACCTGCAGCACGCCACGCCCGACCTGCAACGTGAATTGAAGCGTGACATTGTCGTTGATGCTCTGATGCGCATTGGTCATGTTGCCGATCCCATCGTGAATTTGGGGCCACTGCTCGATGCACATGCATACCGCACGACTATGCGTTTTGCCGTCGATTCCGACGGCTGGCTCAATATGCATCGCAGTAACTCAACCGACCTTGTTCGTG
Source organism: Acidimicrobiia bacterium (assembly GCA_043782545.1). GTDB lineage: Bacteria > Actinomycetota > Acidimicrobiia > Acidimicrobiales > JBBRKR01 > JBBRKR01. The sequence continues at coordinate 10,248 of JAYWAI010000054.1, read as the reverse complement.
TCAAGACATGTCATGTCGCTCATCCACTGATTAACAGTTTGGTTGACAACATCTGTGTGCCCGGCGGCAAAGAGGTGGTGTTGCGTGCCGCGGTGCATACCAGTGAGACCATGATCGTGGTCGACGAACAGTCGAATAAGAAATTTATTCACGAACATATTCATGGCGTGAAACTTCGGATCTCGGCCGCCAGTTTTTTCCAAGGCCGACCAGACGGAGCCGAAGCGCTTATCGACGCGGTCCACGCCGCACTTACTGGCGCTCCGAGCGGGCCGCGCCTTGATGCATATGGTGGTGTGGGCATGTTCTCGGCGGTACTGAGCGCACGTTATCCAGAGCACCTCGGCCCGTGGACAATCGTTGAGTCGTCCAAGGCCGCGATCGCCGATGCCAAGGAAAATGTGCCGAATGCGTATCACATCAATTCGGATATGGCGAAGTGGCAACCGCGGAAAATGGCGGCTGTCGTGGCCGATCCGAGCCGAACCGGGCTAGGCAAACCCGGTGTCAACGTCATTGTCCAAACCCGTGCAGCCGTCATTGCTCTCGTGAGTTGCGATGCCGCCTCTCTGGGTCGGGACGCTCGTCTCTTAACAGAGGCTGGGTATACGTTCGAGTACGCCACGGTGATCGATATGTTTCCGCACACCAGCCACGTCGAGGTCGTGAGCAGATTCGTGCGCAACCCCGAGTCGATCGTGGGCAGTCCTGAGTCACCTGCGACCGCCGTCGGCTCATCCGACGGCGCCATGGCTCCGTAGACATGGTTATGGGCGCTTCCGACCTCAGCGATGCCAGCGATGCCGTGCTGGTGGTGGCGATCGGCCGCTACCGTCAAGAGGCACTCAGCGAGGCGTATCGTCGACACGGCGGCGCAGTGTTCGGCCTAGCGAAGCGGCTATTGAATGATCGGGCGCTGGCCGAGGAAATCACCCAAGAAGTTTTCGTTCGCCTTTGGAACGCTCCTGACAAGTTCGATCCCGATCGGGGCAGCCTGCGCAGCTTTTTGTTGGCCCACACCCACGGGCGCAGCGTTGACCTCATGCGAAGCGAGACGTCACGTCGAAATCGTGAAAACAAGGAGGCCCGTCGGGCCGTCGACGCGGGCTACGACTTGGAACTCGAAGTGTGGGATATGGCGGTGGCAGAACAGGTGCAACATGCCGTAGCTGACCTCCCCGACGCGGAACGCAAAGCAATCGAACTTGCCTATTTCAAGGGTCACACCTACCGCGAGGTGGCGGAAATTTTGAACGAGCCAGAAGGCACAATTAAGAGCAGAATCCGAGTCGGGCTCGGACGTCTGAAACGATCACTTGACGCAGCAGGCGTTGGGGGTGCGTCATAGTGGAGCCGCTGGACATCGAATTGGATGAGTTGCTGGGTGCATACGCCCTCGATGCGCTGGAGCCTGACGAGGTAGCCGACGTTGGTCGATACCTCATGCGCAATCCTCGAGCCCGAGCAGAGGTGCAGGGATATCGTGAAGTAGCAGCGTTGTTGGCAAACGCCGGTGCGGCGGCGCCCACAGGAGTTTGGGACAGCATTGTGGAGTCCCTCGACGCGCCCGCACCGCCATTCCAACTCGAGCGTATTGGCGGGGCGAGTGCGGCCGCGCTGTCGAATAACGTTGTTTCGATGACCTCGGCTCGTCGTTCGCGCCGCAAAGTCCGATGGCTGTCAACAGTGGCGGCAGGACTTGTAGCCGCGTCGCTGATTGTTGGGCTCATGGTGAAAGTCAATCGTCAAGACCACCGGATCCAGGCGCTCGACCGAGCGATGTCCGGAGACTCATTGGAACATTTGGCGTCGGCAGCCATGAGTCAACCCGGCGTTCACACGATTAAATTGCAATCGGATGTCGGCGCTGGTGATGCGCTGGCCGTGATGAAACCAACAGGTGAGAGCTACTTGATGTGTGGCCAATTACCTCAGGTGAGCCCAGGCATGACCTACCAACTATGGGTCCGGACTGCGGGCAAAATGGTTTCACTTGGCGTACTGGGACCGTCCACAAAAGTGATGGCGTTTACTGTGCCAGCCGGTAGCGACGAGATCATAGTGACGCTCGAACACGCGCCAGGTGCCCGTGAAATGAGCGGCGATCCGGTGGCGATCGGCACATTTTAGGGTCTTGTTGTCGGCTTGCCTTTGGGCGCCGGCGGTGCGATCGAGTATTCCTATTGGGTGATTCTGGTTGATGGACAAGGCCTTGGCGCGAGCCGACCCGGCCGTCCGCTGTTTTCAAACCTCTCTCTCACGGTCTCAGATGGCGACCGCATTGCCGTCGTGGGTATCAACGGATGCGGAAAGTCCACCTTGCTTCGCTACTTGTTGGGCACGGAGACAGCGGAAGAAGGCGTGGTTCGACAGGGCGGCGGCATTCGCATATCTCACCTCGATCAGCAGGGGCGTCCCGGAGCTCACACGGTGCGTGATTCGGTGGGTGGGGAGTGGGAAGGTGAGGCCATACTGGATCGGCTTGGTATGACGCCGATGCTGGATGCGGAAGTGTCAACGCTGAGCGGCGGGCAACAAAAACGAGTGGCGCTGGCGGCCGCGCTGGTGAAACCGTGCGACCTTTTGGTGCTCGACGAGCCCACCAATCACCTCGACCTGGCGGCGATCGAATGGCTCGAAGATTGGCTCAGCCGGTTCCGCGGTGGACTCATTCTCGTGACCCATGATCGCCATGTGCTGGACCGGGTTACGACCAAAATCGTCGAACTGGACCGTGGAGCGAGTTTCGTTCACAACGGTGGGTATGCGTCTTATCTCGATGGCAAGGATTTGCGGGAATCGGAGGCGGCAACGGCCGAATCGATAAGGCGAAATTTGGCGCGCACCGAGTTGGCGTGGCTGCGTCGTGGAGCGCCTGCTCGTACTCGTAAGCCGAAAGCGCGTATCGACGCCGCGACTGCGCTCGTGAATGCCAGACCACAGGCTGCAGCCCGTCAGGGCGATTTGGCGCTCGCCGATTTGGGCACCAGCCGGCTTGGATCGAAGGTCTTCGAACTCCACGGCATTGGCCACTCCTTTGACGGCCAACGGTTTCTTTTTCGTGGTGTCACGCACATCATCGAGCCGGGAGATCGAGTGGCATTCACTGGCCTTAACGGGTCTGGCAAGACGACACTGTTAGACGTTATTGCCGGTCGTATTGCCCCAACTGAAGGCCACGTTGAAACCGGCCTCACCGTTCGGCTGGGCTACTACGACCAGCAAGGTCGGACACTGGATCCGACCCAGCGCGTGCGTGAGGCGGTTGCTGGACCGACCCGGGTGCCTGACTATGACGATGCGCGTTTGATGGAAAAATTCTGGTTTGACACCGATGCTCAGTGGGCCGAAATTGGCACCCTGTCAGGTGGGGAACGCCGCCGACTGCAACTGCTCTTGGTGCTGGCCGAAAAGCCAAATGTCTTGATTCTGGACGAACCCACCAACGATCTGGATCTCGACACGTTGCGGGCTTTGGAAGATTTTCTGGACGATTGGGCTGGCACGCTGATTGCGGTCAGCCATGACCGCGCTTTTGTGGCTCGAGTAGTCGAGGAGATTATTCCGCTGGAACGATGGGCCCCCGACCGACGCCCTCCGGGGAAGGCACCGCTTACCAGACCTGCTGACGACGTGACGACGACCCAGGCTGCACCGCAGACCTCGACCCGACCAACTACGCTACCGGTGCCAACGGACTCGTTGGCGAAGCCTGCGTCGGCGCCCGTCGGCAGAGGTATGACGCCGTCGACGAGGGCGCGCAAGCTCCGCGAGGCCGAAACGTCGTTGCACAAGCTCGAAGCACAACAAACTCAGCTCCAGGTCGATCTTGCTCAGGCGGGTTCGGACCACGAGAAGATGACCCGACTGGCGAGCGAGTTGCACGCAGTGGCTGAAAAAATTGGCGTGGCAGAAGAGGCTTGGCTCGCGTTCTCTGACTAGTCGCCGTTGCGTTGCGTTGCGTTCCGAGACCGAGCCCGCCCGTGAGTACGTGGGTGAGCTGCCCCGAGTCCAAGTTGACACGGCCTTATGTGCTCGCCCACGGAACTTTTGGAGGCACAACAATTTCGGTGCCGTCTGGCAAGATAAACGCGGCTCGACGAGTTTCATCGAGGCTGACTTTCCAGCCGCCTTCGTGGAGGTATCGATGATGTCGCAAACAAAGGGGAAGCAGATTGTTTACATCAGTTGACCCTCCGTACTCCCAATGGTCGATGTGGTGCGGCTCGCAATAGTCGTACCGCACGTCGCAGTCGGGGCCGGCACAGGATTCGTACAACGCTCGCAACGCATTGATTTGTTTTTGGGTAGCGGTGCGGTAGCGCCGGCCAACGTCGATTGGAAGGTCGTCGTTGAAAATCACCGGGGAGATTGTGGCGTCGCAGGCGAGTCGCTGAACTGTCGCCACGGGCAGGGTCGCTCCGTTGTTGACACTCAGTCGAGTCTTGGAGTGTCGAGCGCTGTTCAATGTCTGTTGGTCAATGACGACAACGAGTTCGGGTCGCGTTCGCTGGTCGACCGTGGCCGATGACCCGCCGCGAGTCGACTCGCACTCATTGGCCGCAAACGCTTGTGCCCGACGATGGTTTTGGCGCGCCACCGTTGACGTGAAATCGTCTTGGATACTTGACCCATCCACGGAGGGCGTGCAAAATATTCGCTCAAGGCTCGCTTGGATTCTTGCCTCGAGTCGTGCCCCTGTCTCGGGGTCGAACTCGCCCTGTAAACACCACATTCCCGTGCGGGAATCGATCCAGTGTCGTAAGAAAGCGGAACGGCGCTGGTGCTCGAGTAGCTCAGTTTCATCGGTTGGGGTGGTTAATCGTCGCAGTAGCGCCGCAGATGATTTCCGGAACGTGTTTGGCGGTTGAGCGGCGGCCAACTCTGCGAGCTCGTCACCAAACCTGGCAAAGCTTTCGAGCTGCAGTGTCGAGAGCCGCTGAGTGACTGCGGCGAGAACGTCGACGTGTTCGATAGTCGCACCGCCCTCTCGAAGGCTCTTTTCGATGGCGGGGAAAGCATCAGCGATACCTACTCGAGTAGCCGACCTCAGCGCGTCACGTGGCGAGGCGTGGGTAGCCTGTGCGTATTCAACCTCTGGGATGATTGAGGCATCGACGCGGTGTAGCTCAATGAGTCGGCGCGTGGCGGTTACCTTTTTGGCGTCGAGCCACGACTGTATTTTCTGGATGGCGCGCAGCTGATCGCGAATTGCCGGCGGTGACGTGGCCTCTGCGGTCACGGATTCAATGAGCTGATCGATCGTTGTGGAATTCATCGGTATCCCGAACGAACAACTCTCCGATTGCTAAATATTAGAACACCTGATCGTAAATTTTCCTCCATGAATATAAGCTAGCGAGAGGGTGTAATACTCCTCACCGCCCCGAACAAAGGCTGATAACGGCGTGACGGACGTGGCTACCGTGCCTATTGCGTGGTTACCCACGAATCAATCAATTTTCGGGCGATGGAGATGCCGGGCGGAATCATGGGAAGCGCGTCGGCGGTATACCACTGAGCGTCAACGATTTCGGTCGGGTCGCACACGATGTCGCCGGATTCCCAGCGAGCCGTAAAACCCAACATGAGCGAATGGGGGAACGGCCAGGGTTGGCTCGACTGGTACGTCACGTCGGTCACCACGACGCCTACTTCTTCGAGAACCTCGCGTGACACGGCGTCCTCCATTGATTCGCCTGGCTCCACGAACCCCGCCAAACATGAGTACATCGGCATGGCGAAGGTGACGCCTCGCCCCAATAGCGCTTCTTGACGCCCGTCGGGCCGATCGCGGTATACGAGCGTGATGATCGCCGGTGCCAATCGGGGAAACGCCATGAGCCCGCACGCCGGGCATCGCATAGATCGATCGGTTGTCGAAGCCACTGTCGGCGTCGCGCATCGGCCACAAAACCGGTGTGTTCGTGCCCACTCAACAATTTGGACGGCTCGCCCAGCTACCGCCCACTCGACTTCGGCCAGGCGGCCGTAGAGCGAGAAAAGATCCAGGAAGGCGTCTGCCGGAATTGGATCGGTGTCGGGTACGTCGAGCGCGTAGCACGCCGCTCCGTCCAGCATGCCGAGAAAATGTGACTCACCCTCGCATTCGGGCTCGTCGCCGACGAGCACCCTGGAGTTCTTCACCGAGTACCAACGTGGCTGCTGTGATGAACCGAGCGGGGCGTGGGTGAGCAACAGAAAATTCGCCATTTGCTTACCTTACGGCAACAAGTTCATAACAATTGATGCCGATACTGCAGGTATGTTTCGCAATAATCGTCGAGCGTGGTTGGCCGCTGGCCTGGCCGTCGTATTGACGGTCGCGATGCCGTCGTGGGCGGGTGGTGGGTTGTCGTCGGCGTCCGCTCTGAGCAGCCAAAGCGCCGCCATCAGCAGCGCTGTGGCCAGAGCTGCCGAAGTGGCGTTGCCGTGGGGTATGGACGGCGTTGGCATTTCGGTTCGGAACCTCGGCACCGGCGAGACCTATTCGTCAAACGCCGACGCGGCAATGGTGTCGGCCTCTATGGTGAAGTGGATCTGGTTGGCGGCAGCGATGCGAAATGGCGCTGATGTCAGTGATTTGACCGGACCAATTTTCGAGGAATCCGATAATTCAGCGGCCGGCGAGGCGATCGATCGTGCCGGCGGCGTGGCGGCCGTGAATACCTTTTACTGGGATGTCGTGGGCATGTCGCACTCCTCACAAGTGGCGTCGTGGTCGGTCGATATCGAACGGGTTGATCCTTCAATTTCGGGCACCAACGAAATCACCGCCGCTGACGCGTCGCTCTTTCTCGACAAGCTGTATCACAATCAACTCTTGAGCCCTGACCTCACCCATTGGTTGATTGGTGAGGCACAGCGATCACCGGATCGCATGGCTGGTAGTGATTGCGATTTGTGCGCTGAATTCAACGACCGGCTTCCGGACGCCGTCGCCGCCGCCGCGGCATCTAAGGGTGGGTGGCTGGATGACATTGGCTACAACCACGTCATGGGCATCATCTCGGTTCCCGGTCATGATCCTCTCGCTGTCGTTGTGGTGGGGCATACCTCGGGTGACTTCGCGCAAGCCACGAAGTACGAGCCGTTCGTGGTATGTGAAATTTACCGGGCGGCGTTCAGTGATGATTCAGCGGATTGTGGGCGCGCCGGAGACCCATCATCGCTCGATGGATCAGAAATTTTGGGTGCCGATGTTGCGGTCGCCGCGAACCCGACCGGCGCCGGGTTCTGGACCGTCGACGCGGCCGGCGTTGTCGAGCCTTACGACGGTGCGCCAACTTTTGGCGACACTACCGGTGTGGCGTTGAACGATCCGATCGTTGGGATCGCAGCTACCACGACGGGGCGCGGCTATTGGCTCGTGGCCAGCGATGGCGGGATCTTCTCTTTCGGCGACGCGGCGTTTTACGGCTCGACTGGCGCGACAGTGTTGAACCGGCCGATCGTTGGCATGGCGGGCACCGCTACCAATCGGGGCTACTGGCTAGTGGCGAGCGATGGCGGCATCTTTTCCTTCGGCGACGCCACATTCCTCGGGTCCATGGGCGCCACAAAACTCAACCGATCCGTGGTGGGCATGGCCGCTACGCCCGACGCGCATGGCTACTGGATGGTGGCCAGTGACGGTGGCATTTTCTCGTTTGGCGATGCTGCGTTTTTCGGGTCCACCGGTGCCATTGAGCTCAACAAACCGATCATTTCAATGTCACCATCCACCTCTGGTCGCGGTTATTTGTTAGTTGCCTCAGACGGCGGCATCTTCACCTTTGGCGACGCGGAATTCCGTGGCTCGACTGCTGTTGGAGCGCAAGCTGCTTCGAGCGCCCCCGCAATTGGTTTGGTGACAAGGGCCACGGGCTATTGGATTGTCAACGCCGACGACGTCGTCACGAAATTCGGGTAGGTCGTACCGGCAAACCTGAGGATGTCAGCTATGCCGTCAAAGACTCCAACACGTTGATGAGACCGCAGAGTTCGGTCATCGAGGCCAATTCGTAGAGCCGCGGGCTGCTGGGTCGCTCGGCGAGTTCGTGAGCCCAACTCAACTCGTGGGGGATGTACACCGCAATGGCGCCCAGTTCGATGACCGGCGCGATATCAGACTTCATTGAGTTGCCAACCATGACAAATTCGTGGACGTCGACATCGCGTTGTCGCAGAATTCGGGCATACGTGCCGGCGTCTTTTTCGCCGACGACCTCCACCCCGTTGACGAGGTCGCCGAGTCCGCTTCTGGCCACCTTGGCCTCCTGATCCCATAGATCGCCCTTGGTGATAATCAGGACCGTGTGATCGCGAGTCAGCGAGCTCACGGCGTCGAATACACCGGGCAAGAGTTCAACGGGGTGATCCAGCATCCAGTGGCCGGCGTTTAAAATACGTTCGATGGCATGCCCGGAAATGTCGCCATGCGTCAGCGAAATAGCTGTTTCGACCATCGACAACACGAAACCTTTTGCGCCATAGCCGTACCGGTCCAGGTTGGAAATTTCGGTGGCGTGAAGTCGTTCATTGATTGCGGTTGTGGTGAGCCCGAGGCGTTCGCTCCAGGGTTCAAGCGCGTCTAACATGATGTCTTGGGCGGCAATAAAGCGACTCTCGTTGTGCCACAAAGTGTCGTCGGCGTCGAGCCCAATCACGAGCCGTCGGTGGGCCCTGGTCATCGCAACGCCTCCTGTAGTTGGTCGAGGCGTCCTACGGCAATTGAGTACCAGATCCACGTTCCTCGTCGTTCCCTGGTGACGAGCCCGGCTTCGTACAGGCTTTTCAGATGATGACTGATCGTGGGCTGCGACTTGCCGAGCGGTCCCACTAGGTCGCATGCACAGATCTCTCCAGCGGCGGCCACGAGCGAAAACAGACGCAGGCGAACGGGGTCAGAGAGCGCCGCGAATCCCGCGGCCAGATTTTCGGCTTGTTTGATAGTCAGGCGCTCTTCACGAACGGAAGGGCAACACGGTTCGGTTGTCTTCGACATTTCATTCCTCGACTTCGGCACGGCAATCTAAATATCTACGTCTGTCTATATTGACTATCGTCGATGAATCAATATATATTGACGTTTGTCAAAATACCAGACGAAATTGACCGAGGAGGTCCCAATGTCACCGATCACATCGAGTCGGGTGCAACTGGCGCTCAACGTCAGCAACCTGGCTGAAGCCATTGAGTTCTATTCCAAGTATTTCAACACCCCGCCGGCCAAGGTGCGCCCCGGATATGCCAATTTTGCCATTGCCGAGCCACCGCTCAAATTGGTGCTGATGGAAACTTCTCACGGCGCAGGCACCATCAACCATCTTGGGGTCGAGTACCCCACATCTGATGCGGTCGTTTCCGAAGTCGGTCGTCTGACTGCCGACGGTTTGATCGCCGGAGCGGTTGAAAATACGACCTGTTGTTTCGCGGTACAAGATAAGGCGTGGATCGAAGGTCCCGACGGCATTGCGTGGGAGAGTTACACCGTGCTAGCTGATGCACTCGTTATGCATCCAGGAAATGCCGAAACTGTGTGTTGCGTTCTACCGGCCAATGTCGAGCCGTCGACAACAGTGGCGAAGGCGTGCTGCTGACAATGGCGCAACCGCACATCAAAGTTCATCACGTCGTCGTGGCCGAATTTTTGGGCACTCTGTTGCTCGTGACCGTTGTGGTGGGGTCGGGAATTATGGCGCAGCGACTCAGCACCGATGGGGCTGTGGTGCTGTTGTGTAACACGCTAGCCACGGTTGGCGGATTGGTGGCTTTGATCACCGCGTTCTCGGGAATCTCGGGGGCGCAATTTAACCCCGTGGTGACGTTGGTCGACGGCGTGGTCTCGGCGTCGAATCGCAAATCCTCTATTCATTGCGCGGCAGTCGTCGCCTCCCAAATGGTTGGTGCGATCGCAGGCGCGATCACAGCCAACGCGATGTTTGGCAGAGCGGCATTCGAAACCAGCAAACACATTCGCACCGGTGGGCCGATTTGGTTCGCCGAAGCAGTGGCGACTTTTGGGTTGGTTCTGGTGATCTTTCTGAGCGTCAGTACTGGCAAGGCTGCTCATGTGCCGTATGTGGTGGGTGGGTATATCGGTGCTGCCTATTTCTTTACGTCATCGACAAGTTTCGCGAACCCCGCAGTGACCGTTGGGCGAATGTTTTCCAACAGCTATGCCGGTATTGCGCCGCGTTCCGCGCCGATGTTCATCGTGATGCAATTCGCCGGAGCCGGCGTTGCGACCGCGGCAATTTGGGTGAT
>JAYWAI010000053.1:0-2705 GCA_043782545.1 Acidimicrobiia bacterium | reverse complement strand
CACCGGCAGCGACGTGTTCGCCGTCGCCAATCACTGATCCGTTGAGGATGTGGACGCCTTCGCCCACGGTAACTCCCTCGCCCAAAATCGAGTCGATGATTCGGCTGTTGGCGCCAATCGTGCAGCCCGGCAGCAGCACCGAATTCACCACTGTCACGTTGTCGCCCAACGTGCAGCCATCGTCGATCACGCTCAGTTCGACAGTCGCACTCGCAGGTACGACAGCCGACCCCAGAATGCCCTTGACGGCTGTTTCGCCACGCAAGCCGCTCAACATATCGATCTGCGCTTGCATGTACTCCGCTGGCTTGCCGGTGTCGAGCCAGTAGGCATTCGACTTCACGGCAAACATCCGCCCGCCGCTCACAATCGCCGGGAACGTGGCGCGCTCAATCGACACTTTTTCGCCCGCAGGAATGCGGTCCAAAACACTCGGTTCAAGGACGTAGGTGCCGGCATTGATCCACTTCGTCGGCGCGGTTTCGCGCGGTGGCTTTTCGATGAAACCGAGCACGCGGCCATCGCTGTCGGTAGGCACCACACCAAATCGACTCGGGTCGTCGACCTCGGTGAGCGCAATCGTCGCCTCGGCCTTGCTGGCCCGGTGGAACGCCACCAATTCGGTCACATCCAGATCGGTGAGCACGTCGCCGTTAACGGCAATAAATGCCTCGTTGGACTTGTCAAAACCAGCGGCACGGGCGGCAAACGCTATGGCACCGGCCGTGTCGAGCGGCTCGGGTTCAACGGCATAGTGCAACTTCGCTCCGGCGCACATACCGCTCGGGAACGCTTCGATGAACGGCTCAGGTTTGTACCCCAGACTCAGACACACCTCAGTGACCCCATGCATGGCCAACCCCGCGATCACCCACTCGATCATAGACCTACCGCAAATGGGAAGCATTTGCTTGGGTCGCGTGAGTGTGAGCGGGCGAAGCCGCGTGCCGAATCCGCCGACAAGTACAACTGCCTTCATGTGACGCCTTTCGATGGTGCCAGTTATGGAGCTTTCGAAGTGGTTGTCGTCGCTCCGGTGGTCGTACTTGAGCCAGTTGTGGTCGCCCCGCCGACCGTGATGGTCGGTTGACCGGCGACCGTAGTCGTTGTTTGGCCAGCCACGGTTGACGTGGTTTGGCCGGCGACCGTTGTGGTTGTTTGGCCGGGCACTGTCGATCCGGTGATCGGCACAATCGTGGTAGACGAACCAGTGGCCGGGGCTGGCGTCCCACCTTCGGCGGCGTTTGGATTGGCGAGCGACGCCATTGCTGTCGGCTTCGGAATCGTGGTCCCGCTTGTGACGAATGCGATCACGATTGTCTCGTCGCGTTGAAAGTGAATCTTATTCGGATCGCCGGTGTATTGGTCAGGTTTGCTTGACGTCGGAGTCGCATAGATCCAGAACTGCATTTGACCGCTGCCGCCCTTATAGGTGCCATCGGCACTCGCCGGGCAGGCGTCGCCATTCGAGAGTTTTTTCTGTCCCGGAATCTGTATTGACGTTTTGGACACCTTGAGCCCCGTCTGGGTCGCAAATTCCTTGAAGATGGCGCTGCGGCCCGACACCGATGGCACAAACGGATGGATGTGGATCAGGCCGTCGGTATGGGTATGAATGCCCTTTGCGTCGCTGAAGGCGTCTGACAAGGGGGCCGCGTATTTGTCGCAGATATAGATTCCGTATGCGTTGTGAATGTGTTTGTTTGACGCCACGGTTGAATTCCAATACGGCACCGATTTGTCGATCGACGAACGATTCTGGCCTCGGGCGTACAACACAAGGAAAATTCCGAGCACGAACACCAGCCCGATGCTGACCGGAAAGAGCAAACTCCGCGGCTCGTAGCTCTTGGCCTTTGGTGTACCACCGAGTTTGGCCGCTCGGGCCACCTTTTTTGTTGACGACGCTTTACCCATAAGCCTTCCACTGTAGGCGGCGGCACCTATCGAACTGGCGTCACTCGCCTGTTGGTACCGACCCACGCCGATTGGCAACACAGGTCAAACACATCGCCACCGTGACGACCACCCAGTCATCACGATCGGCGGCTGCCCCCCGCTGGTCGCCACACGTCCCCAGAACCACTGCCACGTCCGCCGGCCGTACCCATCTGTCCCCAGAAGCAGCCGCCGAATTTTCTGGGTACCGAGACAACACCAATTCGTTACATTCCCGTCCCCAGAAAAATCCCCGATCGTTTCTGGGTATGTCACGTGACACGTGCCCACAAAATTCAACGGCTTGTGCTCAACACGGTTTACTAATTTTACGTATATTTCAATATTTTTTATATATTTATGTAGTCTTTCCGCACTCCCCTTAACTCGAACCCCAAGCACCAGGGAGTGCACGTGCGCCTTTCTCCGTCAGACCTTCACGCCGTTGCCATTGCGAGCAACGGAATTGTCAGCCGCCAGAGCCTCATTCAACACGGCGAAGCCGCAAACTCATATCGGCGCCGCCTCGAACGGGGCGAACTTGTCGAAATTCATTCAGGAATTTCCCGACTCGCGTCCCATCAAATCGATACCCGTATGAGAATCGCGGCGGCAATCGCGGCACTTGGAGGCGAGGGGTTTGCGTCGCATCGTTCAGCTGCGTGGCTTCATGGCGTCAAACTCGAGATCGAAACCGTCGACATAACGGTGCCGAATCGACCACGTCATATGCGGCTCGACGACGTCCGGATACACCGGCCGCGAGA
>JAYWAI010000052.1:0-7152 GCA_043782545.1 Acidimicrobiia bacterium | reverse complement strand
GGGACCGAAGCCAGAATGCTGTCAATGACCCCGTCGACGGCCACGCCTTCGAGCTCAGCTTCGCTGCGTAGCGCCACCCGGTGACGCATCACGGGTTTGGCTACCACCTTGACTTCATCGGGCGTCACAAAAGGCCGGCCCGACAACCACGTCCAGGCTTTCGCCGCGTGCAACATTGCCGCGCCGCCACGAGGCGACACACCCAATGACAGCGACGGCGAAGTCCGGGTCGCCGTAACTAGCGACACAAGATAGTCGATGATCTTGTCATCGACGACGACATCAGTGACTTCGCGGCGAGCTTGAGCCAAGATGGTCGCGTCGGCAACCGCGGTTACCCCGGCCGCGGCGAGGTCGAGCGGATCGAAGCCTTGATGATGACGCATCAGCAGTGTGCGCTCTTGCTCTGGCGACGGGTAGGCAACGGTCAACTTAAACAGGAATCGATCGAGTTGCGCCTCCGGCAGTGGATAGGTGCCTTCGTATTCGACCGGGTTTTGGGTAGCGATCACCATGAACGGATTCGGCAACGGGCGTGACACGCCATCGACGGAAACCTGGCGCTCCTCCATAGCCTCAAGCAACGAGGCCTGCGTTTTCGGCGGCGTCCGGTTGATTTCGTCAGCCAGCAAAAGGTTGGTGAAAATCGGGCCCTGACGAAACGTCAATTGGCCGGTCGATTGACTAAACGTCATCTGTCCAGTCACGTCGCTGGGCATCAAATCCGGCGTAAATTGCACACGCGAGAATTGCGCATCAAGTGACGAGGCCAGTGTTTTGACGGTCAATGTCTTGGCAACGCCCGGCACGCCCTCGAGCAGCACATGGCCGCCCACGAGCAGCGCCGTCAACAGCCCAGTCACGACACCATCTTGCCCGACCACGACTTTGGCTACTTCCGTGCGTACAGCTTGCAGCGCTTCACGGGCTGAACTCATAGTTGATCTCCTGATTTGGTTACTGATGATGTCGATAGTGAGATAGCCGTCTGGGTCGCGACCAAGTCGGAGGTGCCACCGTGCCAATCACGCGGTTGACGCAGTTGGGATGCAAATGCGGCCAACGACCGGTCGGAATCCACGTCGGCTGGTTCGGTCACGCCCGTCGCCCGCATCCGCTCCACAATATGGCTGGCCGGAAGCCCAGTTTGTTTGACTACGTCCGCCACGAATCGACCCTGCAACTTGACTGCTGCCGAGGCCGGGCGTTTGGCCCGGGCCAACAATGCGCCGCGCGCGGTGGTGATATCGCGCGCGTCAATGGATATGGGAAGGCTTTCGACGAGGGGCCGACCCACCCTGCGGGCCCGCCAAATCGCGTATAACAAGAACGCCACCAACAATTGTAAAAACCCTTGCTTGAGCCCGGGGGAGATCAAGTCGGTCAGGCTGCGATTGTCCTTCGATGACGAACCCGACGAGCCGTTACCCGAATTCGACCCGCCGGTGAAATACCGCCCGACCATATGCACCTTGGTCGTGTGCGACGGAGCGACCAGAGCGGTAACTAGCGCGGCATTGTCGTCGGTCGCGATCGATCGGTTGAGGAACGGCTCAAACGACGCCACCAGAGTGACTCGTCCGTCGCCTGTCGAAAGTGATTTTACGAATGATGTACCGGCTGATGTGGCCAAGGTTTCGGTGCTGAAACACACTTGCTCGTCTATGGCAAATCGAGAATTTTCGTACGCTTTCGCGCCGGAGAAATTCGCTGTCGTGATGTGATCCAAGGTGGGGATGTCACAGCGGGCGCGGTTCTGCGAGGCAACGCCCTGCGCGATGGGGTCTGGCTCGGCTCCGGTGTAAAAGCCGTAGCCAATGCTGACCACCGTGCCACCGTTGGCCACCCACGATTGCAACCGCAACTGCTCCGCCTCGGCGAGATGTCCACCTGCGACCACGACTATTTCGTTCACATCCACGTGGGCAGGATCAGGGACCTTGTCGGTAAAGAGAAAGGACTGCCCGAATTTTTGAGCGAGTTGCACAAAAATCGACATGCCAGTGGGGCCTTTCGATGTCACGTTGTAGCTCGTACCCACCGTCCTGACGCTGCCGGCTGCTCCGACAATTGCGGCTATGTTCGCGTCGACCCCGACGTTGTTGCCTGTCAGCGCTCCCCCGCCAATGGTGGCCATCACACCAACCACGACGACAGCCCACCGCACGGCCCTCATCGAGGCGCCGCCAGCACCTGGTCTGATTGCTGGGCGATTTGAGCGCAGTCAGCTTTGCTGGGCTCGACAGGTCCATACCATGCGCCTTCGAAGAGTTCCGACGCAGAGTCAAAGGTCGCCGACACGCCGGGCTCCCGAGCGGCCACGTCGAGTCGATATTCACCCGCCGTCTTACCCCGTGCTTCTCGCACGACGCCCTGATCAGAAAGGTCAACCAGCAGGCCTCGGAAACGAGCCCGAATGGCAAGACGCCATTGCCCGTTGGCTTCGTGGTCCAGCGCCCGACGCCGCCATGAATCCCCTGGCCGCAGCCGTTCAGCCGGGGTCAGATCATCGCGCAGCTCTGATTCCTTAGCGTCAGAGCCTGCGGCTGGCTCGTCAACTTTGTGATGTTTGGTACGCCCGGTGAAGGCCTTAAAAATCATCCACAGCAGCGCGAGAATTGCCAGCCCCAACACCACCCATAGCAAACCGCTCGGCAGCGATAGCTGAGTTGTCGAACGTGGCGTTGACGTCCGGGGAGGCGACGAACCGTTGCCGGTAGATGTGTCGGAAGGTGAACCGGGCGACGTCTGGTCGCCGGGTTGAGTCCCGTTGCTTTGGCCCGCGTTCTGATCGGCCAGCCGCCGTGCTTCCACGTTGGCCTCAGCTGGAGTGTGATCCGGCGTTGGAAGGTCGGCGGCGTGGCTTGAGGTTGCAAAGCCAACCATCGCCAAAGCGGCCGCGATAATGCCAACCACGATCGATTGTACAAAGCGTTGGCTCACTCCTAGGCGCCTACCGCCGTGCATTCGGCACCCCGAAACAGTCGACCAAATCCAGTTCAATATCGAGGCCTTCGAGGCGGCTGCGCAAGTCGAGGTACAGAAAGGCACTCGTCGCCCCGATGACTGGCATCGTGACCGAGGCGGTCGCCGTGCCAACAATCCACCAAACCCACCAGTCAGGCGTTATGCCAAGCAAGTCGGTAATCCGGCCAGGCACTACCGCAGCTGCCGCGCTCACGCCAACACAGGCCAGCGTCACCAGTAGCAGCGGCCCGGTGATCGACCAATATCGGCCATGGGCCAAATGCATTGAACGGCGCACAGCCTTCCATGGCCCTAACGATTCAAAAAGCGCCACCGGCAACGTCACCGCAACGACCGGCACGATCAGAACGCTGAGATACAAGAAGCCAGCCAATTCAACAAGGTGCGTGACAATCCACACACCGATAATCACGGGCATCCGACGAATTACTAAGACTCCGAGCGACTTTGGCGTCAATCGAGCTTGCGGTTGGGTCAGCCATCGGTGAATCACTATGGCCACCGTGCCGGCGATCACAATTGACGCCAAGCTCCAAGCAATAGCAGCCCAGGCTTGGCCGGCTGAAAAATTTGAGGACCCATACACGCCGGATGTGGACACTGACCGAAGCCATGTCTCTTCACCTTGAGACCCTGTGAGCCAATCCCTACGACTCAGGACGACCGCAGCCTGACTGAGCCCGACAACGGGCACCAACAGCTTCGCCAACAGCTTGAATTCATCGCGCACAAACGCCATCGCCCGATCGACGATGGCAGTGGCAGTGCGCGGCGAGACGTCGACAGATGCTGAACTAGGAATTATGGAAGGCTACAAACCTGAGAGCTACGGCAATGGCATCGCAGACGTCTATGACCGCTGGTATGCCGATATTTCCGATATTTCCTCTACCGTGGCCCATCTTGCCGCCATCACCGGCTCGGGCCACGCCCTCGAATTGGGCATTGGGAGTGGCCGCATTGCTGTGCCGCTCAGCGACGCAGGCACGAGCGTTTGGGGCGTCGATGCGTCCCCGGCCATGGTCGAACTCCTGCGAAGTTGGGCTCCCCTATTGGCCGACCGAACCTGGCTCGGCGACATGTCGGCGCTCGGCTTGCCGCCCAAGTTTCCGATCGTGTTCGAGACCATTTTCGTGACCTTCAATACGTTCTGCAACGTCACTACGAAACTTGGCCAACAGAACTGTTTGACGCGTTGTCGCGAGTTGCTGGCGCCGGGGGGCCGACTAGTTGTCGAGAGCTTTGTGCCCGCCGAAATTTCCGATGTTGAGCGCTCTGTCACGGTGAAATCTTTGGAGCTGGACCGAGTGGTTTTGACGGTAAGCATTGCTGACCCGGTCGCGCAATCCATCACTGGGCAGCACGTCGAATTCACCGAAAGCGGCGGCGTGAAATTGCGACCCTTTGTACTGCGGTATCTCTCGCCATCGGATCTCGACGACATGGCGATGGCTGCCGGGCTCACACTCCATGCGCGACACGAAGATTGGACTGGGACACCCTTTACTGCCAACAGCGGCGTGCACGTATCGACATACGTTGCGCCTTACGATGAGACCTATGAACCGCTGTAACGAAATTGTGTGCCGAGTGATTATCCATGCACCGCCAGAGACAGTGTGGGCTGTGGTGCGCGACATTTCGAGTCATGTTTCGTGGATGGCCGACGCCGAGTCAATAACGTTCACTAGTGCGCTAACCGAAGGAGTGGGCACCGAGTTCGATTGCGTCACCAAGATTGGGCCGATCAGCCTGGTCGACAAAATGCGGGTCGATTCGTGGGACGAGGGATGGTCAATGGGTGTCAGCCACGTTGGTGTCGTGACCGGTGTGGGTGAGTTTCGACTTCGTCATGCGGGGGATGGCGCCACCGAATTCACGTGGCGCGAACAGCTCACATTCCCGTGGTGGCTTGCGGGCCAAGCGGGGTTTTTGGTCGCTGGCCGGTGGGTGCTCACCGCCATTTGGCGTGGCAATCTCCGGCGACTCAAAAAGATCATCGAGGCATAAAATCGCCTTGCGTCGGGGTATTCCGGCTCAGCAAATCGATCAGGTCGTGGTACTCATGACCTTCTTGCCGATCTCAATCATCCGTTCAGGAGTGACGCATTTCGAGGCAAGCTTTTGCATCGAGGCAACGAACTCCGGGCCCAATTTCGGTGCGCCGCCACCGCTCGTGAACGTCTTGAGAAAATTGGGGTCACTAAACATCGCGTCAATAAAGCATGACGCTTCTTTCTCTGTGTAGCCCATCTTTACCAGTGACGGCAACACCGCTGGTTTGATTGCGTCAAGCAATGCCGACGACGGCAGGGAAACGTCCGATGTTACGTCTGACGTCGTGGTAACGTCTTGTGACGTCGTAGAGACCTCGCTCGTTGTCGACGTGGTCGACGCATTGGCGGTGGTCACCGCGGCGGGAATGGTCGTCGTAGCTTTCGTCGTAGTCGACGCTGCAGTCTTTGCTGATGACGAGCACGACGCCGCCGACATCGCCATTATCAATCCTGCCGATGCGCAAAGTATTTTCTTCATGGCTTCCTATCGGTCATTTCGACCTCATTATTAAGGCGACTCGGGGCCGGTGGCTCAAGAAATTGTCGTTGATCTTGCCCGCTAGCGACCGCGGAATTCCGCTTTTCCGGGGCCGCTAGCCAAGAAACTAGCAACACCGACTTCGGCGTCGTGCGTGGCAAAAACGTCAATGAACAGTTCCAACTCGAGCGCCAATCCCACTCCAAGGCTGTATTCCAAGCCGTTGTCGATGGCCTTCTTCGCGAGCCGTTGAGCAACGAGCGCTCCGCGTGCCAGATCGGCCGCCATGTCGACGGCTCGATGCTCGACTGAGTCGTGGTCAACGACTTCATCGCAAAGCCCGATAGCGAGCGCGTCAACCGCCTTGATTTGGCCGCCGCCCAGAATCATGGCTTTCGCCTTCGACGGTCCGACGAGTCTGGTCAAACGCTGGGTCCCGCCGCCGCCAGGAATAATGCCCAGCAAAATTTCGGGTTGACCAAATACGGCTCGTGTCGAGGCGATCCGGTAATCGCACGCCAACGCCAATTCACATCCGCCTCCTAACGCGTAGCCAGCCACCGCCGCGATCACCATGCACGGAATCGCCGCCACGGCATCGAAAGCACGATGAAAGCCGGCCCCAATTCGTTGCGCCTCGACTTGACCGCCAAATTCCGATATGTCGGCGCCGGCCGCAAAAATTTTCGGTCCGCCAGTGACGACCACGGCGCCTGGCACGTCGCTCGATAGATCGAGAGCAACGGCCAAAAGCTCCTCCCGCAACGCGCCCGATAGAGCATTCACTTTGCCATTGTTGAGCGTCACCACAGCCACGCCGTCGCTTCGGCGATCCAGTTCTACAAGACTCATGCCAGCACCCTATCGGTCGGCGAATTCACTCACGGGCGTCGACCAAGAGTGAATCAGCCGCGCTCCACGGATCGAGTTGGCGATTCACTACATCAGCAATTGCATCACGGGCAAAATCCGTATCGAGGCGAGCGTCGACCCGTGCCATGAGTGCGTGAAGCACGATCGAACGCACCTCATCACGCAGTCGAGTTTCTCGTCGCACCGCGCCCAAGCCGGTGGATACAAGATGCTCGCGATGCGCGGTGATCGCAACCCACAATGCCGGTACACCTTGGCCGGAAGGGCCGACCGTGGCCACAATCGGCGGAGTCCAACCGACATGGTTTTTGAGACTGCTGAGCTCCAACATTTGCAACAAATCTCGTTGCGTCTCCTCGACTCCAGACCTGTCAGCCTTGTTGATAACGAAGATGTCGGCAATCTCCATCAGGCCGGCTTTGTTGGCCTGGACGCCGTCACCCCATCCAGGGTTGACGACCACCACCGTGGTGTCTGCGGCACCCGCGATATCTACCTCGACCTGGCCAACGCCAACAGTTTCAATGATTACAACTCGCTTACCAATGGCGTCCAAGAAACGCACCGCCTGCGGTGTAGCGAGGCTCAAGCCACCTAGATGTCCCCGTGACGCCATGGACCGAATGAACACTTCGGGGTCGGTGGCGTGAGCTTGCATACGGACTCGGTCGCCCAATATTGCGCCGCCGGTAAAGGGCGATGATGGGTCAATGGCCAAGACGGCCGGCGACACATTTTTTGACCGAATCACCTCCA
>JAYWAI010000051.1:0-7172 GCA_043782545.1 Acidimicrobiia bacterium | reverse complement strand
TCAACCAGCCGGTTGACGAGACCCAATTGGTAGGCCCGTTCGGCATCCAGCGGCTCGCCCGTAAGAATGAGTTCCATGGCAACGGAACGGCCAATGGCTCGAGGAAGCCGAAACAGCCCACCAGCGCCGGCGATGAGATTTCGCTTCACTTCAGCAAGCCCAAACGAGGAGCGTCGAGTCGCCACCACCATGTCGCACGCCAACACGATTTCGCACCCACCAGCCGTGGCCAATCCGTCGACGGCAGCGATGATCGGCTTGGTGCGTTCCCGATACACGAATCCGCCAAAGCCGCCGCGCTTGGTGTTGAGGCCGCCTGCTTGACCGCTGTTGATGGCCTTGAGGTCGGCACCGGCGCAAAAAACCGGTCGATCGCCGACCGTGTTGGCCCGCAACACGCCGACCCACACGTCGGGGTCAGCTTCCATCTGATCCAGGGCCGCTTCCATCTCGCTGGCCACTTGGCCGCTCACGGCGTTGCGCGCTTCGGGACGATTCAACGTGATAAGGGCAATTTGCCCTTGGACTTCGTATTCAACCATGACGGTGAACTTACTCAGCGACAGATTCGGCTGGCGTGTCGGAGGCCAATTCCTCGACGACGTCACTCGGAGCCGCCTCAACCTGCTCGGCTACCGCGTTGTTCGCCGGCTCGGCGGCAACGTCTGCCACCGGCGCAGTGACAGGTTCCGCAACCGGCGCAACCTCACGCGGTTTTGGCGGAGCTGGCACGGCCAACGGTGCGTTTGATGGTGCTGGAGTACCAAGGCCAAAGAGCGCCGCTATATGCGGCAAACGGCTGGCGTACTTTTTGACAGACGCCATGAGAGCATCAGAGGGTTGCGCGGGCACACTGGCCGGAGTTACGGCGGCCCGGATAGGCGAGAACGACAACGCCTCAAGCATGGCATCCCAGCGATCAGCGGAGGCATCAGCGGTCATTGACGCGGCGGCCTGCGCAATGAGCTTGGCTCCCACATCGGCTGGGAAACGAGCTCCTGCTTTGACCGGTCGCGACGTTTGCTTCAATGCCCGCACAATTCGACCTTCGGCGGCTGATGACACGATGTCGGCCAACCACGCATGGTGTTCGGCGTCGACCCGACGATCCAGAGCGGCTTTGAGAGCAGCGGCGGGCTCGCGAGTGGCCTCATCGAGTGCGACGTCATTTGCTCCCGCTATCAGCGCACGTAGGTCACGCAGATCTAGATCTTCTATGTCGCTCAGCGCTCCGTCGGCGCGGTCCTTCCAATCAGCAGCACGAACCTTGTGGTTGAGATCTTCCGCCAGTTTCAGCAGTGACTCGACGCGAACTTCCGCCTGGCCAGCTGCTTTGAGTTCGGCATTTTGGGCTTCGATTGCTTGACGCACGGCTGGAATGCCACCACGAAACAACTGCTCGGCAATCGGACGCTCAGCTTCTGGCAACGACGCTAGAAACGCGGTGCGATGCACACGCCCGGCGCGCAATCTCTTGGCCCGTGGTGCGGCGGGGGCAGCGGGGCGATCGGGGCGGGGGCCGCGATCGCCAGCGGGGCGATCGGGACGAGGACCACGATCACCAGCAGGGCGATCGGGACGAGGACCACGATCACCAGCAGGGCGATCGGGGCGGGGACCACGATCACCAGCAGGGCGATCGGGACGAGGACCACGATCACCAGCAGGGCGATCGGGACGAGGACCACGAGGTCCGCGATCGCCACCAGGCCGGTCACCACGATCCCGACGCGGGCGATCATCACCCTCCAGGACACGCTTGGACACGTTGGCCACTACACCGTCGACATACCGACCGGCGCCCAGCCACTCGATCTTCTCCGCCGTGGCCTTGGACGCCTTGGGCGGGACCACACTGAGAATTTCTGTGCCTTCGATTGATGTTTCGGCTTCGGCTCGAACCACGTCGCCCACCGATGGTGCCCAACCAGTCAAAACCGAGCCGGCGACCACGCCCTTGGGGGACTTCGCGCCGGCAGCGCGCCAGGTCCATGTTCCATCTGATTGTGTGCTGGTAAGTTCGATCTCAATACGGCGAGGCATAGGGCCAATAGGGTAGCCGCTCAGGCACCACGAGCTTCAGATCATGTGCTGTGGGTTAACGCAACACGCTTCGAGCAGGACGTCGGCGGCGAATTGTGTAGACGCACCGCTCGTCACCGCTGAGCAAATGGTGAGTGCGTTCGACAAGAAATTTATCGCCCAGACTTGCTTGGAAAACCTGAAGCTCGCTGCTGCAGAATCCTTGACAGGCTTGGGCTGCCACGCAGATAGGGCAGTGGTGTTCGGTAAGCCGCCATTCGTTTGCAGACACTTTCGTGATCTCGGCTATGTAACCCTCGTCGGTGCGAAGCTGGGCAAGTTCGTTCACTTGCGCCTCGGCGCTGCGTTGTCGGCTGAGTGCCGTTTGATAGGCAACTTGCTGACGATTCGTGCGTTCTTCGATGACTTGATCAAGCGCGCCCTGCCCCAGCGAATGCCGAATTGAATCAATCAGTTCGACCGTTACGTGATCATGTCGGTCGGGAAACAATCGATTGCCGAGCGAAGTTAACACCCAATAGATGGGGGGACGCCCGCGGAAGGTCGGCTGTGACTTCGTAGTGTTCGGGTCAATCTGGATGAGGCGCATTTTGGCCAGGTTGTCAAGGTGTTGACGGACTGCTGAGGGTGTTTGACCGAGCGCTTCAGCCAGTTGTGGCGGTGTCATTGGCGACCGACGCTTGAGCAACTCCACGATTCTTCTTTGTCCGTCGCTCGCCGCGTCAACAGGAAAATTTTCGAGCGAGTTTGTCACATCCATGGCGCAACATTATCACAAGTGATATCTTGCGTTAATAGCAGAGCAGTGAAATGGTGAGGTCGACGACATGAACGAACAATTGCACGAATTCTCAATCGGGAGCCCCGAGGACTTTTCGGCTCATCGGCCCCGAATGATCAGGGCCGGCGACCACCGACTCCTCGTAGTCAAAACCGAAACCGGCTTCTCGGCGATTAGCAATGCGTGTCCGCACCAAGGTTACGGGCTCATGCAAGGCGCGTACGACAGCGGCGTGGTCACGTGCCAATGGCACAACTGGAAATTTGATATCGCCACTGGCGCCTGTTTGGCAGGCGAAGAAGACGTCGACTGCCATGTGGCTGAGGTGCGCGACGGCGAAGTAATCGTCACCATTCGTGCACATTCACCTGGAGAGATGCGCGCCAAACTCTGGCCGAGTTTTGATACCGCCTTACGAGAACACCGCGTCGGCCAATTGAGTCGAGATACTGCTCGGTTATTGCGGGCACAAGCAACGCCCGCCGAGATAGTCGTTCGAGCTCTCGCCGACACCAATCGTCGAAATGACTACGGTTTTGATCACGGCATGGCTACCGCCAGCGATTGTTTGGCGCTGACCACGGGAGCTCATCAGTCTCTTCATGGCGATGATCGCGTGCTGGCGTTGGCCCAAGCCCTTGACGGATTGAGCGACGATGCTCGCCACCGTACGAAACGCTCTGAACCCATACAACTCGAGTCCTTGCCAGAGAATTTTGGTAAGATATTAATGACAGCAATTGACAACGAAAATATCGAATTCGTGGATCAACTTGTTCGATCTGCGATTTTGCTTAATCACGATCTAAGTGACCTTCGGCAGTGGATGATCCGGGCTGCGAGCCAACACCACTACGACTTTGGTCATCAAGCCATCTACGTTCAAAAGGCCTTTGAACTCATCGATCTCGCCGGCGCTGAAAGTGCCATTCACGTAGTGCCCACGCTGGCGTACGGCATGGCATATGGCACCAAAGAGGACGTCTTGCCGTACATGGTTCACTTCAATCGAGCGCTTGGCGCCGTCGACCTCGGGGCCCTGGCGAGTTCACCCACCGACGCTCAGCGTCGCAGCGTGGCCATCGATCTCGCCAACCTCATCGTCGATTCGGAAAGGTGTCCGGTTGTTGAGGCCGTCGAATTTGCGCTCAGCGGCGGGGGAGTCCAAGGAATGCTCGACGCAGTGGTGTTGGCCGGGTCTCTCCGTCTCACGAGATATGACGACCTCTACGACCGCAACGGCGCCTACGACTTTCGGTGGCTCGACATCACGCACGTCGTCACCTACGCCCACGCTGCTCGGTGGGCCTGGCGTCATGACCCGTGCCCCGACACAGCACGACTGGCGCTCTACACGTTGTTTCTGGCACACGATTCGGGCAGGGGAGAGCGCCACGGCATGACACCGGTCCCCTTGCCGGACGCAAAAACGCTCGACCTTGCTGACGCCATTATGCGGCGCGACGCCCGGGCGGCCGTCGCCGCGGCCCTCACGGATGACCCGGGAGCCACGTCGGCCACGCTCACGGCGGCATCCCTACAGGACGGAGCAGGTTCATTCATCGTGCAGGCGCACATCATCAAATTGACGGCGGCGTCGATTCGCGAATTTGAAGAAATTGGCAACCCGATTGTGTTGGCGGGCGCCGCGGCCTTCAGCGCTGGCCGGCGACTCGAGAGGTTCGTCGCTGGTGCCGCACAGGAAGCAATCGACTTCATACGCACTGGCCAGCCCCCAAAACGGTGATCTGAAGCTTTTCAGACTAACGCCCATAATCTATGTTATGTCAAGTTGGGATGCGAATCCGCCAAGCTAGAACATCTCATCGTTTGTGATCCCCTCTAGGATCGCCGCGTGAACCGAACCAAACCTTTCTTCATGACGTCCGTGAGTGCACTGGCCTGTGTGCTCGCGGCGTGCTCCAGCTCATCCAAACCGGTCGCCGCCGCATCGACGACGACCGCAGCCGTCACGACTCAGCCAACAATCACTCCGCCGACGTCCACCACGTCAAGTTCGACAACAACCTCGACGGCACCGCCTCCGCCGGCCGAAACCCGCTACTCGACGCCCGGCCAGTTTGACGTTGGCACCATGTCGTTCAAACTTCCTAGCGGCACCGTGGTCGACGTGTGGTTTCCCGCCGTCAAGGGATCAGGCACCAAGAAGGCCACCTACGATATGCGGTCATTTTTGCCACCCAGCGAGGCCGTCAAAGTCCCCGACGCTGATGCCAAACTGTTTGTCGAAAACGCGTTCTCTGATGCCAAACCGCTCGACGACGGTACGAAATTCCCTCTCGTACTGTTCAGTCACGGATTCGCTGGATTCCGGGACCAATCGACGTTTCTCACTACCCATTTAGCATCGTGGGGATTCGTCGTCATGTCGCCCGAACATACCAGCCGAGATCTTGCGGCCGTCATGAGCCCGCCCGCGACCCCTCCCCAACCCGACACAGCTGACCTCTTGGAAATCCTCGAACACGCCGACGCTGCTGCAGAAGTAAAAGGCGTTCTAGCCATAGTTGACACCGCCAAGGTTGCCGCCGTTGGTCACTCGGCAGGCGGAGGCGCTTCGGCCAAAATCGCCAAAGACCCCCGCATCGCCACGTACGTGGCCATGGCCGCTGGTGCCGCAGCCACCGACGACGCAGGCGCGTCGCTCACCAAGCCAGCGCTGTTCGTGGCGGGTAGTTCCGACGTGATCGCCAAACTCGAGTCTGTACAAAAAGCGTACGACGCCTACGCCGGGCCAAAACATCTCGTGGTCATCGACGGCGTCACCCACCTTGGCTTCATGGACGTATGCACATTGAGCACTGCCAAAGGCAGCACGCTCGACATTGCCGTGGCCGACGGCGTCGTGATTGAGCCAATCATCACGAGGCTCTTCGCCGACGGATGCGACAAGAAATACACCGCCGCCACCGATGCTTGGCCCGTCATCAACCAGGTCGTGACTGCACACCTCAAATCGGTATTCGGCGACCCAGAAGCCGCCGCCGGGCTCGACGCCAAGTTGTCTGGCGCGTTTGGCTCCGTCAAGGTAACAGTGACGTCAAAGGCGTAGATTCAGGAAATGACGACTACCGACGTTCCCAATATCGCTGACGGAATCGACCTACCCACGCAGCTCGTCGGATTCGAGGCCGAGCGTGCTCAACGCAAACTTGAGCTCGCCGCTGCGCTGCGAGTGTTCGCAAAGTTCGGTTACGACGAAGGCGTGGCCGGCCACATCACCGCCCGTGACCCAGAAGACCCGCACTTGTTCTGGGTCAACCCGTTCGGCATGTACTTCGGCCATATCCGCGTTAGCGACCTCATTGCCGTAGACCGTGAAGGCAAGGTTGTGTACGGCAATCAACCGGTCAACCGGGCGGCGTTTGCCATCCACTCCCAAATTCACGAAGCCCGCCCCGACGTGGTCGCTGCTGCCCATTCGCATTCGATTTACGGCAAGTCGTGGGCGTCACTCGGGCGGTTGCTGTCCCCAATCACCCAGGATGCGTGTGCGTTCTACGACGACCACGTGGTGTTTGAGGACTACACCGGCGTGGTGCTCGACACCAGCGAAGGCAAACGAATAGCGCATTGTTTGGGCGACGCCAAGGCCGCAATTTTGCGCAACCATGGCCTGCTCACCGTGGGCCATACCGTGGCGGCCGCGGCATGGTTCTTCATTGCCATGGACCGTTCGTGTCAGGCCGAATTGGCCGCCCGTGCAGTTGCTGAACCAGTTCGCATTGACGATGCCAACGCCGCGCTCACCCGCGGCCAAGTCGGCACTCAACTCGCAGGTTGGTTCAGCTTTCAACCAATGCTCAACATGATTTTGCGCGAGCAACCCGATCTGGCCAACTAGTCGGCCAGTGCCGCCAATATTTCTTCAATATCATTGACGTTCGTGACGGGGTTCACGAAACAAAATCTAAACACCGGTTCATCGGCCCAAGTGGTCGGCGTGACGAGAGCAAAACCGGTGGCCAACATTCGGTCGCTCCACATCTGCATCTGATCGCGTGTCCACCCAAGCCGACGGAAAAGCACCACCGACAGTTCTGGCTCCATCAGCAATTCAACATGCTCGGCTGCATCAATTAATCGGGCGGCCGCTCTGGCCAAATCGAGACACGATTCCACTGCCTGTCGGTACGCATTCGTACCGTTGACAGCCAAACTGAACCAAAATGGGACGCCCCGAGCACGCCTGGTGAGATGCACGGCGAAGTCGCTGGGGTTCCATTCAGGGTTGACAAAAAGCGTATCGAGGTACTCCCCTGTCTGAGTGTGCGCGGCTTGGCCATCGCGCGCGTCGGCATACAAAAGAGCGCATGAGTCGTAGCCG
>JAYWAI010000050.1:0-2728 GCA_043782545.1 Acidimicrobiia bacterium | reverse complement strand
CTGAAGATGTCGACCAATCCGTCGTGGTGTATCTGTCGGAGCACCATGACGAGTTCCCCGCCGTGATTTTGTCGGAAGGATCGACGCGGATCTACCCGTACGGATCGCTGGCGTCCCACATTCTGGGGTATGTGGGGCGCATTACTAAGCAAGAACTTGACGGACAAACACAAGGCAACTACAACGCTCTTGACGCCATTGGCAAAGACGGTGTCGAGCGAACGTTCGAGCCGTACTTGCGCGGATCGGCCGGAAAGATTGAATATGAAGTCGACACTGCTGGTCGCACGATTCGTGAGATCAATCGCGTCGACCCCGTGCCGGGCAGCGACATAAAGTTGACCGTCAACATTGATATCCAATATCTGGCCGAGCTGAGTCTCGAACAAGCGCTTCTAGAGCGGCGAACTGACAAATACCTCACCGACATCAAAGCAAACCCCGACGGCAAACAGTTCAACTGGAAAGCACCCGCCGGGTCGGTGGTCATCCTCGACCCACGCGACAGTTCGGTGCTGGCAATGGCGTCATACCCCACGTATGACCAGCGGTCCTTCGGCACAATTTCTACCGTTGATTACAACCGGTTGTACAACAATCCCGACGCCCACGGGCCGCTCACGAATCGTGCGCTCACCGGTCTGTACGCGCCGGGGTCGACCTACAAATTGGTGACTGCAGTGGCCGGAGTGCGCAACGGCGTGGTAAATGCCAGCGAAATTGTGCGTGACACAGCCACCTATCACATTGAAGGTTGCTCATTTGACTGCGCCAAGCTCAATGCAGAGGGCGTGGCAAACGGCGACGTGACTCTGTCGGATGCCATCACGGTGTCCAGCGACTACTACTTCTATCAAATCGGCGACAAACTGGGCGGCGATGCCGCGGTGAAAAATTTTGGTAGCAAAGAGCTGTTACAGGAGACGTCCAGAGAGTTTGGGTTTGGCACGGCCACTGGCATTGCGTTGCCCAACGAGCCCAATGGTCGGGTGCCCAGCAAAAAGGAAAAAGAAGCGCTGCACGATGCCAACCCTGAGGCGTTCACCGATGGAACATGGGTGACGGGTGACAATGTCAACATGGCGGTTGGTCAGGGGTTGCTCGTGGTCACGCCGCTGCAGTTGACGAACGCCTACGCCGCGTTAGCAAACGGGGGCCAGTTGTATCAGCCCCGAATTGCTATAGAGATCGATCGCCCGGACGGAAGTGTGCAGCCTCTGCTTCCTCGTAAGCCCAACGGTCCGATTCCGTTCGGCAAAACCTTGGTGACGTCGGCTGAAAATCGCAATGCCATTATTGATGGGATGCAACGGGTCACCGGCGAAAAGACGGCAACCTGGAAAGAACGGTTGGTCGGCACGGCCGCTGATGCCTTTGTAGGATTTCGCGAGACCACCAAGATGTCGATTGCTGGCAAGACCGGCACCGCAGAAGTCGGTATCGATCCGAAGTCCAATCAGGACACCAGTCTGTTTGTGGGATTTGGTCCGGTCAGCGATCCTCGTTTCGTGGTTTCTGTCGTGATGGAGCAATCCGGATTCGGCGCGGCTGCTGCAGCTCCAACGGTTCGAGCAATATTCGATCGCCTCTATGGCACCAAACCCCTGCCTGTGCTCGACCCAGTGGCGATGAATGCCCCAATGCCGGTTGGTCCCAATTTGGGGATTTCGTTCCCGATCAAAAACCAGACGAAGGGTTGATCTGATGTCGATCGTCGCCTCGCGTCTCCCGGTAAGTACCTCGCTTCGACAACCCCGTCACGGTCGAACGACCAGACACGTTGATCTGATGATGGTGTTGTTGACGCTCGGCATTTGCGCCTTTGGCGGCCTGGCCGTCTACAGCGCGTCTCAGGGCTTCGTCAGGGCGCATCGCCTCTCACCGAGGTACTTCGTGTTGCGTCAGGGAGCCTTTACAGCCGTCGGCCTGGTGCTCATGGGTGTCGTGATGACCATCGATTACCGACGGCTGCGCGACTGGGCGTGGGTTGCCTATGCTGGTACGTGCGGCGTGTTGTTGTTGGTCGTGTCGAGTTTCGGACAAAGTTCTAAGGGTGCACAATCGTGGTTTGGCTTTGGTTCGTTCCAAGTGCAGCCATCCGAGTTCGCAAAAGTGGTGTTGATAGTCGTGTTGGCGGCGTTTCTCTCCGTGCCTCGAACGACTCTCGATTTACGTCGGTTAGTGGTGGCGCTGGGCCTGGTTGGGCTTCCCGTGGCTTTGATCATGCTGCAACCAGACCTCGGTACGTCGCTCGTGTTTGGGGTCATCACGGTGTTAATGCTGGTTGTTGCCGGTTTGCGTGTTCGTCATTTCTTGTTGTTGTTGCTACTAGCTGCTTTTGCAATAGCGGGAATTTCCAAAGCGCATTTGTTGAAAAATTATCAACTCGAACGGTTGACGGCCTTTACGCAACAGTCATCGACCCAAAACAAGAATGGGAAGGACCTCACAGGCGCGGCAAACAACTTGAAACAGGCCAAGATCGCTATTGGGTCCGGCGGCGTACTCGGCCAGGGCTATCTCAACGGCACGCAAACAAGCGGTGGATTTGTGCCTGAACAGCAGACCGACTTTGTTTTCACGGCGATCGGTGAGGAACTCGGATTCGTTGGCGCGGGTGGATTGCTGGTCTGTTTTGGGCTGCTGATCTGGCGAATCTGGCGGACGTCACAACTTGCGGCCGATCTATTCGGGACGCTGCTCTGCACGGGAGTGTTAGGCATGCTCA
>JAYWAI010000049.1:0-2735 GCA_043782545.1 Acidimicrobiia bacterium | reverse complement strand
TTCGGCCGACAGGACCTCGTCGAGCCCATTGCTCAGGCGTGCGAGCGTGGCAAGTCGTCGATCTTTTGCGGGGGCACCGACCCTGGTTACATGTCGATCGGGCACATCTTCGCGATGCTGGCCAGTGCGGGTCGAATCGATTGCATCACCTTCGTCGAACTCGGTGATCTGCAGGGATACCCGTCGATCGACTCAATGAAGCTGTACGGCTTCGGCGAACCGCTGGACTTCCTGCCGGCGATGTTCACCGACGATGTCGGCGCCGGCTGGCATATAAGTTCGATCCTGGGCATCGCCGAATATCTCGGAGTCGAGATCGACAACATCACCCAGAAGTGGGAGACCGCTGGTCTTGACCGCGACGTCCAGGCGGCGATCGGCACCATCGATGCGAATACCACATCAGCCACTCGGTGGTCGATGGATTGTATGTATCAAGGCTCGCCGCTCATCTCGTATCGGAAGGTCGAGCGCATCCATCCCGACGCCGGCCCCGAGTTTGAGCACACGACCGATGGTGGCATATCCGGCTACGTCATTCAGATCGACGGGGAGCCAGATTTTCGCTGCGAGACGTATCTCAGCTTGGCTGCTGGTTGCGCTATGACTGCGCTACATCCCATCAACGCGATCGACGCTGTCTGCGACGCCCAGCCAGGGATCATCGGCCAACTCGACATGCCGCACACCTATTCAAGAAACGTTCGCGGGTCTTCAATCTGAGCGTGTAAAGCGACTGTTGTTGAGCTCGAAATGAGCTCACCAGCAGTCGGCTCAGAACGACAGGTACGGCCCGAGTGTGAGGCCGCCGTCAAGGGCCATGATCATGCCGATGGCGTAGCTGGCTGCATCGGAACAGAGCCACATCACCGCGTTGGCGACCTCGTCGACTGATCCGCCGCGCCCAATCGGAATTGACTTCGTGGCGCTGGCTCGCGACTCGGGATGACTGGCGTACCAGAGCTCCATCATTGGTGTGTCGGTCACGCCGGGGCAAATACAATTCACCCGAATACCAGACGCCGCATACTCCTGCGCGGTGGCCTTCGTGAGCCCGACGACAGCGTGCTTGGCGGCAATATATGGCGCGATCGTCGGGAGCGAATGGAGCCCAGCATCCGACGACGTGTTGACGATGGCACCGCCACCGCTGGCGAGCATGTGCGGTATTTCGTACTTCATGCAATAGAAGACAGCACTCAGATCGAGGTCGATTACCTGCTTCCATGTCTCGATGGTGACGTCGGCGGTGCGGCACATTGGGCCGGTGATGCCAGCGTTGTTGAAAGCGAAGTCAAGCCGACCAAACGTTTCAACGATTCTGTTGATCGTTGACTCGACCTGCGCAGCATCAGTTACGTCGCAGTGGAAGAACCCGGCGTTGCCCCCAGCGGCCTCGATGTCGGCGGCAACCGCTTCACCGGCGACCGCGTCGATGTCGATCAGCGCCACCGTTGCTCCGGCCGCCGTGAAGCGTTTGGCGGTACCGGCACCGATCCCGGATGCGGCCCCCGTCACCAACCCAACGCGACCAGAAAAAGTTTCAGTTATCATCAATTTCTCCTATTTGTTGGCAGGCCGTCATGTCGTTCCGAAAAACTTCTTGTCCCGGCGACGCATCGAGACGCCAGTTCGTTCTCGGATGAGCCACTGTCCGTCGTCCTGACGCGCGACGGTGTCGCGGTATCGGCCGGAAATGACGATGACTGCGTGCCCGGCTTCGTCTCGCTCGATAACGGTAAAGTCGCTCTCGACAGCAGCGGTGTTGTCGTCGTTGAATTCGATCACCGGATTCGACAGGATGTGAGTCGACACGGGTGGTCGCATGAGTTGGCCGGGTTCGCGCCAGCTGGGGAAGTCCTTCGTCATGCCATTGCCACCCAGGAACGCGTCGATGGCGTCGTGGCCGACGAACTCCTGGCCCATCACTCTGTACATGGCGCCTGGCTCGAAGACGCTCAGCATGCCCGCGAGATTCCGGTCATCGTCGTATCGCATGTAGTGCTCGAGAATCCGTCGGATGTCGAATTCGTCGTCGCGTCGTACTGGCATTAAGGCACCTCGGTTGGGTTGGGAGGAATGGGGAGGGGTGTCGGCCTGATCATGGATCTAGACCCACGAGACGGGCGGCGTTGCTGCGCATGAGCTTTCGTACGACGTCGTGCGGCAGGTCGTGAAGCGATTCGGCGTATTCGCTTGGCTCGTTGATGCCCTCGGGGTGCGGGTAGTCGGATCCAATGGCGATGTTGTCGACGTCGAGCACGGCCAGAAGCGCGCTCAGCGATTCCTCGTGGAACGGCGAGACGGTAACGTGCTGACGGAAGATGTCACTCGGGCGGCCTTCGACTCGGCCGCCTAGCCATTGGCCTGAGCGGCCCATGCCTTTCATTTTGTCCATGACCGCAAGAAGGTACGGCACCCACAGCGAGCCGTTCTCAACGCTGAGCATTTTCAACGACGGGAATCGCCCGAAGAGGTTGTGCAGAATCATGGAACCAAACGTGTCCATGATTGGGCGGTCTCCGTAGAACAGCGCCCATTGCAGCGCGGACTTCTCATGCGGTGTTGGATTGGCCACCTCGCTGAAATCGGTGGAATACATTTCTGTGTATCCCGACTCAGCAATGTGCAATCCAGTGACGATTCCGGCCTCTTGGACCCGTTCCCAAAACGGATCAAACATGGGGTGGGCGAGGGACTCTCCGTGGGCGTGACCGGGACGAAGAAACACGACC
>JAYWAI010000048.1:0-7220 GCA_043782545.1 Acidimicrobiia bacterium | reverse complement strand
GTGGGCAGTCGGAAAACTGAGCACGCGTTCGAATTCAGTGGATTGACGAGGTGGGACCACACCACCAACACTGGCGACGAATGGGACCCGGGTCTGGCCGTTTCAGCGGGCGAGGGGCTCTTCGTGCCGATCGACAAAAACGAGGGCGATGGTTGGGTTATGACCTTTGCTTACGACAAGCGCGACGCGAAAAGTCGCATGATGATTCTGGATGCCACTGCGATGTCGAAGGGGCCGATCGCCACGATCGAGATTCCTCAACGAGTGCCATTCGGGTTTCACGGCACTTGGGTGCCGCAATGATTGTTGCGACGCAACTAGCGGTCACGCTCGGCCATCGCATCATCGACAAGCCATTGCGGATTGTGGCTGTTGTGGTACTGGCGACCTTTGTGCATCTCTTCGTACGCAATGCCATCAAACGGTTTGTGGCCAAGGTCCGTTCGGCCAGCACGACTCGTGCCGCGCAGCGCGCCGCGACCCTTACGCTGGTGCTTCGCAGCATCGGCACGGCGGCCATTTGGACGACAGCGGTGTTACTCGTGCTCGGCGAAGTCGGCGTCAATCTCGGCCCATTGTTGGCCGGTGCTGGCATCGTGGGCATCGCGATTGGATTCGGCGCCCAGTCACTCGTAAAGGACGTTCTGGCCGGAATGTTTATGTTGATCGAAGATCAATACGGCGTTGGCGATGAGGTCGATCTCGGTGTGGCCCAAGGCGTGGTCGAAGCGGTCACACTTCGCACGACCCGTTTGCGCGATTCTTCCGGCGCCGTGTGGCATGTACCCAATGGCGAGGTTCACCGGGTGGGCAACTTCAGTCAGTTGCCAGCCGGTCAGCGGCCGCCCGCCAAATAGCTATAGGTGGCGTTACGCCGCGACCACCACAGTCGTGCCCATGGGGGCAAAATCCCATAGGGCGATGGCGTCAGGTATTGCTTGTCGCGCGCAGCCATGACTTTTGAACGAACCGAGCTCATCCATGCCTTGAATCGGCACGCCGTTTCTGGTTGGGATGGTGTGGAAACCCAGTGACGTGGTCACCGACCATACGTAGCCAACGTAGTACTCCATTTTGACGAGGTGGTCGAGATCGCTTTCGGTAAATCGAAAGCGCTCAAAAACTTTGTATGCGCCGGGGTTCGGTGTGCCTTGCTTGCCTGAAACGAGATAGCTGCGAACGACGAACTCTTGATTGTCGACCAACCAGACGCGCCCGCACGATACGCAGTACACGATCCGTTTGCCGAGACCGACACCCGAGCCCCCCGGTAGGTCGGGGAAGTACCCGGTTTGCCCATACACGGCGGCAGGGTAGGCGGCGTGCCAGTAACCGTCGCCCTGCGGCCTGGCAGCAAAAGCTCGCACCGGTTGATCGGCTGGAGTCTTTTGGGCTCCGTAAAACGGGGCGTTGCCAAACGAGAACATGCCGCCGTCACTTGCTGCCAACCAGTAGCCCTTGCCATCTGCGGTGGCTTGCATGCCAATGACCGGTTTGGCCAAAGTGAGCGCCCCGGTTGAACCAAAGAAAGGGGCATCTCCGAATGCAAATATTCCTCCGTCGGACGCCACGAGCCAGTAACCTTTGCCGCTTGCGGTTGAGGCCATGCCCACCACCGGTCGGTTGATCGTTTGGTCGCCGGTCGAGCCGAAATAAAGCGCGTCACCTTCGGCGAACAGACCGCCATCGGAGGCCACGAGCCAGTAGCCCATGCCGCTTGGCGTGGCGGCCATGCCAACGACCGGCTTGTTGAGCACGATGTCGCCCGTAGACCCAAAAAACCTGGCACTACCGAAGGAGAAGATGCCGCCGTCGGAGGCCACGAGCCAATAACCCATGCCGTCGGGTGTCGCGGCCATGCCAACGACTGGCTTGTTGAGCAGGGTGGCGCCCATCGAGCCGAAAAACGGTGCGTCGCCATAGGAATACACGCCGCCAGAGCGTGAGACTTCCCAGTAGCCCTTGCCGGTCTTGGTAGCGGACATGCCTACTACGGGATCCCAGGTGCTCGAGTCGTTGGCGGGTGCGCCAAGCACGGGAGCGGCACCGTAGGCAGCGGTTACCGGCACATCCATCGAGACGGCTGCCGAAGCAACGCCAGAGACGTCAGGGCTGAATAAGGCGCTAGTGACGGCGAATGTGGTGAGAGCGAGAGCAGATCGAAACATTAAAAATCCTGGGGGAGGGTCGGGCGAGAAGGCAAGTGTATTACGTCAACCAGTGACGTAGACCGGCGTGTGTAGGGGCGCCCAATTCCATAGCTCGATGGCGTGAGGCACGTCCTGACGAATGCAGCCGTGGCTGCGGAATTGGCCGAGTTCTGCTTCGGTCTGTAGCGGCACGCCGCGCTGGATCGGAATAGTGTGGAAACCGAGGTTGAGTGTCTGGCCGCGGGCATAGGCCATGAAGTAGTCCATCGTGATGCTGGGGTCGGTGGCGTTGGTGTGCAGCTCACGCGTAAAGGTCTGGTACAGCCCTGGAGTGGGCACGCCTTGGCGACCAGAGATGAGGTAGCTGTCAAACACTGTCTCGTCGGATTCCACGAGCCACAAGCGTTGGCACACGTTGCAGTACACGATCCGCTTCCCGGTGCCCTGGCCGGTGAAGAGTGGCATCTCGGGGTAGTAGCCCGCTTGGCCGCGTACGACGTCGGGGAATGAGAGTTGCCAGTAACCGGTGCCTTGGGGGTTGGCGGCGAAGGCCCGAATGGGCATAATAAATGCGCTGGCCCCGGCCCCCAGGAACGGTGCGTCACCAAAGTTGAAAACACCGCCGTCGGTCGCGGACAGCCAGTAGCCCTTACCTGACGCAGTGCGAGCCATGCCCATGATCGGCTGGTTGATTGGCGCGCCGCCCATCGACCCCAGAAAGCCGGCGTCTCCGTAAGCGAAAATGCCGCCGTCGCTAGCGGCCAGCCAGTACCCGTTACCCGAGGGAGTAGTTGAAATGGCAACTACCGGCATGTTGATCTTGTTGGCCGCGGCAGAACCCACGAAGGTGGCGTCGCCAAAGGTAAACACGCCGCCGTCGCTGGCCGCCAGTAGGTAGCCAAGCCCAGAAGGTGTCGCCGAGATCGCCACGATGGGCTTGTTGAGCACGACGGCACCCAGAGAACCTTTGAATTGAGCGTCGCCGAAGGTAAATACGCCACCGTCGCTGGCGGCCAAAAAGTATCCCTTGCCAGTCGACGTGGGGGCAATGCCGACAATTGGTTTCGCCAGTTGAGTCCCGCTGAGATCGCCATAGTTGGCGGCGTCGCCAAAGTCACTCACAATGCCATCGCGGTTAACAACCCAATAGCCGTTGCCAGTTGACGACGATGCCATGCCCGCGGATGGAACCCACGTCTTCGCGTCGTTGGCGGGATGCCCTAGATCAGCGGCGACCCCAAAGTGCAGTGTGGCGGAATCGGGTATGACGTTGGTGGCGGCGCCTGATTGGGATCCGGGGGCGGCGATCGCCAAGCCTGCGCAGAGTGCGGTCACCGAGGCTATGCGCAGTGACTTTTTGTGCCGCCACGTGAGTCGCAAATGTTTCCGCTTTTTCATTCGTGACCCGACCTCTGAAGTGACTCAATACTGATTGCTACTTAGTCGGCAAACTTAGGTGGGATTTGAGTCGATCGCTAGTGCAGTTGTCACGTTTTTTTGCTGTGCGTCTGCTATTTCTTTGAATTCCCATACGTCGACGAGCCCAGCCTCGGCAACGTCGGCTTGTGCCGCCCCGAATGCTGCCAATCGATCGGCCGTGTCGCTGATCGTCACCGAGTCGACCGGCCATTTCATGGACCGCTTTCCTTCAGTTTTGCTGCGGCGAATATGGCCCAGAATTTCTGACGCCACCTCGAGCACGTTGTGGTCGGCGGTGGTCGTGGCTGCCGCGAGTTCAACACTGGTGGGCCAGGCCTGTGAGTGCACCGACCCGGCCTGCCACCACGACCACACTTCGTCGGTCGCGAACGGCATAAATGGCGCCAGCAACCGTTGGATCACGTTCAGCGCAATGCCGAGAGCGGCCTGGGCGCTGTGCGCGGCTGCTTCGCCACGCGAACCGTAGGCGCGGGTTTTGACGAGTTCGAGGTAGTTGTCGCACCAGTTCCAAAAGAACGCTTCGGTGCGTTCGAGCGGCCTGGCGTAATCGAAGCTGGCGAACGCGGGCGTGCATTCATCGATCAGGGCAGCGAGCCCAGCCAGCATGGCTCGGTCGACCGGTTCAATGACGGCGTCGATTGACACGTCGGGCGAGACTCCAAAGCCGAGCACGAATTTTGACGCGTTGAGCAGTTTGATGGCGAGCTTGCGGCCCACCTTCATTTGCGCCTCATCGAACGCAGTGTCGACGCCCGGGCGAGCGCTGGCTGCCCAGTAACGCACGGCGTCGGTGCCGTATTGCGCCAGCAGGTCGATGGGTGTGAGCGCGTTGCCTTTCGACTTTGACATTTTCTTGCGATCGGGGTCCAGAATCCAACCCGAAATCGCCGCGTTTTTGAATGGCAGCGAGTCGTGTTCGAAGTGCGCTCGCACGACAGTGGCAAAGAGCCACGTGCGAATAATTTCGTGGCTTTGCGGGCGCATGTCCATGGGGAAAACGCGATTGAAAAGGTCGTCGTTGGTGCCCCATTGGCCCGCGATTTGCGGTGTGAGCGACGAAGTGGCCCACGTGTCCATCACGTCGGGGTCGCCAATGAAACCGCCGGGCACACCGCGTTGATCGGCAGTGAAACCGGCGGGCACATCGCTAGACGGGTCCATCGGCAGCATTGCGGTATCAGGCACGATGGGCGACTCGTAATCGGGCTGGCCCTCGGCGTCGAGGCGATACCACAACGGCACCGGCACACCGAAGTAGCGCTGACGGCTAATGAGCCAATCGCCGTTGAGGCCGCCCACCCAATTGACGTAACGATGACGCATGTGGTCCGGGTGCCACGCCAACGCGTTGCCGCGCTCGATGAGCGCGTCGCGCAGCTCGGCGTCACGGCCACCGTTGCGGATGTACCACTGGCGGCTGGTCACGATTTCGAGTGGACGATCGCCTTTTTCGAAGAACTTCACCGGATGTTGGATGGGCTTGGGTTCGCCGATGAGCTCGCCCGATTCACGGAGTTGCTCAACGACACGAGTTTGAGCTTGTTTCACGTTACGGCCGGCTATTTCGGCATAAGCGGCTTGCGCTGTGGGCGTGACGATGGCGTCATGTGACTCACGAACGATGAGGCCGTCGCGACCAATGATGGCGCGTGTTGGCAGGTTGTGCGAGCGCCACCACGTCACGTCGGTGAGGTCGCCAAAGGTGCAACACATCACGACGCCGGTGCCTTTTTCGCGGTCCACTAACTCGTCTTTGATGACGGGCACCTCGACGCCGTAGATGGGCGTGCGCAGTGTGGTGAGCGTGGCCGCACGGGGGTCGTCGGGGTGGATCATCACGGCCACACAGGCCCCCAAAAGTTCGGGGCGGGTGGTGGCGATCAACACGTCGGTGCCTTCGGGGGTATGGAAGGCAATGTCGTGAAACGCGCCGGGGCGCTCGCGATCTTCGAGCTCGGCTTGGGCCACCGCGGTGCGGAAATCGACGTCCCACAGCGTGGGCGCCTCTTGCGAATAGGCCTCGCCGCGACGCAAGTTATTGAGGAACATGTGCTGGCTCACGCGGCGGGCGTTGGCACCAATGGTCGTGTACTGCAATGTCCAATCGATGGAGATGCCGAGTTGACGCACGAGTTGTTCGTAAGCCACCTCGTCTTGTTGGGTGAGGCGTTCGCACAGCGCCACGAAGTTGGGGCGGCTCACGGGGATGGAGCGCTTGCCGGGCTCCTCGGGCGGCTCGAAATCGCGGTCGTAGGGTAACGACGGATCGCACGTGATGCCGTAGTAGTTCTGCACCCGACGTTCGGTGGGCAACCCGTTATCGTCCCAGCCCATCGGGTAGAAGACGGCCTTGCCGGCCATGCGGTTGTAGCGAGCAATGGTGTCGGTGTGGGTGTAGCTAAACACGTGGCCCACGTGTAGCGAGCCTGAGGCAGTGGGCGGAGGCGTGTCGATCGAAAAGACCTGTTCACGAGTGGCATTGTGGTCAAAGGTGTACGTGTTGTCGGCTTCCCATTGCTCGACGAAATGGGCTTCGACGCTATCGAGTGTGGGTTTTTCTGGAATTGCTTTCATGATGCCCCAACGGTAAACGAAACGCCCAACCCCAGCCCGGCTTAGAATGAAATCACTCAGCCCGACAGCGACCACCGTCGCGGCGACGACCAACGTCGAAGCGACTACGACTGCCGCACCGGTTCGGTTGGAGCAAGGCCCATCGCCAGTGTGTCGAGACCTTCGTCGGTGCTTTGACATGGCTGTTGGTAAAGGACGGCAAAGTCGCTCTCGACTCGCCGATCGAACTCTGATCATTTATGACTCAGCGACGGATTCACTTCTCATGATCTTTGCCAACCGCTCTCCCGCCAATCTCGAGTCGATCGTCGCTCCCGAGCTCGCCCTTATTGCAAGCGCCTTGAAGCCGTAGTCAATTCGCCGACCACCATTGTCGCTACTGAGAATACGCCGTTGTAAGTTAATAGTTTATTTTTAAATGTTCGACTTCGATTTTAAAGTTATTAATTTAAAAAGCAACTAATATGCTACATATGAATTTGACCGTTGATGACTGGCAAGCGGAAATTGGAGCTCAGGTCCGATCGGCGCGTATCGAGGCTGGACACGACCAGGCGACGTTGGCAGGTCTGTCCAATGTGAGCATCTCGACCGTCCAGCAGCTCGAAAACGGTCGTGGGTCGTCGTTGGCGTCGCTTATAGCGGTGGTGCGATCGCTGGGGAAAACGAGTTGGCTGTCGTCGCTCGCCCCGGTGCCTACGGTGAGCCCAACAGCTTTGCTTGACTCAGGCGGCGCAATCAGTGTGCGCCGCCGCGTTTCGCGAAAAGGGCGGTGATGGCGTTCGTACCCGTTCGTGCGTTGGAGGTTTTGGCCTGGGGTAAACGTGTCGGCGTCGTTGCTTGGGATGATCGGACGCGCTCGTACCTCTTCGAATACAACCCAACATGGCAAGCATCAGGCGTCGAACTTGCTCCGATTTCGATGCCCGTCCGGGCGCGCCGGTACTCGTTTGCGTCGTTACCGGAGGCAACGTTCCATCGACTTGCGCCCATGCTGGCCGATTCTCTGCCCGACGACTTCGGACAGAGTGTTCTCAACGCTCAACTGAGGCGATT
>JAYWAI010000047.1:0-2741 GCA_043782545.1 Acidimicrobiia bacterium | reverse complement strand
GTCGAAGGCGAGTCGCTGTTGTTTCTGCTCGAACGGGCCGGAATCTATGCCAGCGCGGCCTCCAGTTGCGCCAGCGGCGCGATGGAACCCAGCCACGTATTGGCGGCCATGGGCGTCCCCCGGCAACGGGCTCAAGGTGCGCTGCGGCTCACGCTTGGCGTCACCACCACCGACGCTGACGTTGATCATGCGCTCAGTGTCATCCCGGCCGTCATCAATCGGCTGCGAGGCCACTAACCCGGTTTCGTACACTGTGAGCATGCAGGTGCTCATGGCGATGTCGGGTGGCGTGGATTCCTCCGTAGCCGCCGCGCTCTTGCTCGACGAAGGACACGATGTGGTCGGCGTCACGATGAAGCTGTGGGGCGGCGAATCCGACACTGGTTGCTGCTCGGTGAGCGATGTCGACGACGCCCGTCGTGTGGCGCAACAGCTCGGTATCGATCACTTCGTTTTCAACTTCACCGACGAGTTCAACGAGCATGTGGTGGGCCCATATGTAGATGCTCACGCACATGGCATCACGCCCAATCCGTGCATCGAATGCAATCGTCATCTCAAGTTTGATCGGTTGATGGAACGCGCCGATCAGCTCGGTTTCGACGCCGTAGCCACGGGCCATCACGCTCGTATCGTCAGTGCTGCTGACGGCTCGTTGGCGATCGGCCGCGGTGGCGATTCGGCCAAAGATCAGAGCTATGTGCTCAACATGTTGACGCCCTCGCAATTGGCAAAAATCATGCTGCCCGTGGGTGGATATCAGAAGCCCGAATTGCGGGCGTTGGGCGAGGCCCGCGGATTGCGCACCGCGTCAAAGCCCGACAGCCAAGACGTGTGTTTCATCACGTCGAGCACGGGGCGAGAAACTTTTTTGGGTTCCCGAATTCCTTTGCGTTCGGGTCGCATTGTTGACACTGACGGCGTGGAGCTCGGCACGGTGCCGGCCATTGAACTGGTCAATATCGGCATGCGCAAGGGTCTTGATGTTGGCGGCGGTCCGCGTCGTTTCGCCCTCGACGTGGACGTCGAAAATCAAGTCGTAACGGTGGGCACGCTCGATCAATTGATGACGCACGAAACGCCGCTGAGCGCTGTCCAACGCCACCACGCGCTCGACGCCGATGGTGTTGTGTTGGTGCAAGTGAGCGCGCACGGCGTGCCCGAATCGGCCACGTTGTGGGAAGAGGCCGACGGTGTTGTTTGGCTGCGTTGGGCGTCGCCCCATCGCAAGGTTGCGCCGGGCCAAAGCGTCGTGATGTACGACCCCACCAACACATACGTCACCGCCGCCGCCATCGCCCGCTAACGATGGCGGGGCCGGCTGGCTATGGCAAGCCGATGATCATGGCGACAACGTCACGGATCTGATGCGTGACAACTGGTCCTGCGTTTCCGATCGGCTCGCTGCACCGGAGAATTGACACCGAGCGCATTTGTTCGACGAGTGCGACACTGTCATTCGAGAGCCCGTTATGGGCGTCGGCGTCGATTGGAATGTGACTCGGAAATCGCCGCAACGTTGACGTAATTGGCACTACAAAAACTGACGGGGGTTGGAACCGAAGAAAATCCTCGTCCATTGCGAGAATGGCTGGCCGAGAAAAGGCGGCCTCGGATCCAATCGGTGTGCCAGAGTCGACCACGACAATGTCACCTGGCCTCATACCTCAACCGAGGTCGGCATTGAGCCACTCAACGTGTTGGTTGGTGTATTCAGCCAAGGCTGGTGGGTCGGCCCGTAGGGCATCTTGGGCGAGCGCCATTTCTTGAAAGAATTGGTGACGGCGCAAGCTATTAAGCGCGGCGTCGAGCGTGTCTGTCATCGACGCATTCCGGCGCTGTGCGAGGTCTCGAAGCAGCTCACGTTGTTTATTGCTCACACGGATCATCGTCGAACTCGTTGCTATATATTTAGTCGAACAAACTCGACGGTATGGTCGTCCGAAGGACCTCGACGAGCCTCGACGAGCCTTCCTTGGTAGGGCGCGGCGGTGTTGATCCTTGGTCTGCCAGCCCCTAGTCGGCCGCCCTGCGAGCCAACACGTGTTTCGTTGAGTGCTCCAAGGCGTCCCCAGAAAATTGGGTGCGGCGTTCTGGGTACCATCGGGGAACGGATCGGTGTCGAACCTGCCCCCAGTTCGGTCGGCCGAATTTTCTGGGGACGATCGGGTACGGTTTCGACGTTCTGGGGGCGTGCCCGTACGAAACCGACGTTCTGGGAGTTCTGGGGGTTCTGGGGGGACGCGGAAACGGAGGCCATAGCGATACTGCGAGGAATTCGGGCGTCGGAACGGGCGGTGCAGCGAAGAAGCGAGCCGAGTTAGCTAGGTAGGGCGGCGAGAAAAGCGGCGGGGGACGACGGCGTGCACAGCCACGCCGAGGGCTCGAGCGTGCAAGCCGCGCCGCCCCGGGCAGGACGCGGAGTCATCGGCACAGGCTCGCGCATGGTGACCTCGATCGCCAGCCCAAGGGATCCCATGGTGAAGTCGTAGGCATTGGTGCCAACCGTGGCCGCGCCGATGGCCCCAATCGACCGATGCGGGCACATGACGGTCTCTGACAACGCAAACCGGTCGTGCAAGACAACACCCGCCGGCACAATGACCAGCCAGCGGTCGGCCAGCACCCAATAGCTGCGAAATCCCGCCACGCACACGCCGACGCCGGCCGCCACGCACAGGATGCCGGCAATCCAAAAACGATTGGCCAACAACAAGGGGCCAACGCACACAGCGGCCGCT
>JAYWAI010000046.1:0-7231 GCA_043782545.1 Acidimicrobiia bacterium | reverse complement strand
CGGCAATCAGGACGCCTTCGATCAACTGGTGCGGATCTTTTTCAGCCAGGATGCGATCTTTGTAGGTGCCGGGCTCCGACTCGTCGCCGTTGATTACTAGATAGCGAGGAAATACACCTGGCGGACAGAAGCCCCATTTCACGCCGGCAGGAAAACCGGCTCCGCCCCGGCCGAGCAGGTTGGCAGTTTTCACCTCGGTAGTCACTTCGTCGGGCGTCATAGCGAGGGCTTTGCGCAATGCGGTGTAACCACCGGTGCGCACATAGCCCTGAAGGGTGTGGCCGTCGGCGAGGTCGAAACGCGACGAGACGATCTTGGGCACCGGGCTCCTGCTTGCTGCGATATCGGTCATCAGTGTGCCTGGCCCGGAACGATAGGAAGACCCTCTGGTCCGCGCCCTGCCCAATGGCCAGCGGGTATGTGCTGGCGCACCTTGGCTAGCGTGCCATGGGGCGGGATTTCGTCGGTGCGTTTGCCGGCCCGCAGGTCGTCAATGAGCACGTCGACTTCGTCGTTGGTGATCTTGTGGAAGTAGCGGTAGTTGACCTGTAGGCACGGGGCCTCTGTACACGCGGCGATGCACTCCACATCTTCGATGGTGAACATGCCGTCGGGCGTGGTGCCGCCGTGATGGATCCCAAGACGGTGCTCCACGTGATGCAAGAGTTCCTCACCACCCATGATCTGGCAGGAGATGTTGGTGCACACGTTGATGAGGTATTTGCCAACCGGCTCGCGCTTGAACATTTCGTAAAAGCTGCATGTGCCCAAAACTTCGGCGGCGGTGGAGCCAACGAGTTCGGCAATGTGCGCCATGGCGTCGTTGGCCACATAACCGTCCTGCTCCTGAGCCAGGTGCAGCAACGGAATGGTGGCAGACCGTTTGCGGGGGTAACGGCCGATAATTTCGGCGGCCAACTTCTCGTTGTCGGGCGTGAA
Organism: Acidimicrobiia bacterium; assembly: GCA_043782545.1. Taxonomy (GTDB): domain Bacteria; phylum Actinomycetota; class Acidimicrobiia; order Acidimicrobiales; family JBBRKR01; genus JBBRKR01. The sequence continues at coordinate 6,292 of JAYWAI010000046.1, read as the reverse complement.
TCGGCTCACCGATCAACCTCAACTGTGCTCATGGGGGCTACGGGGATCATCGATCCACCTCGCCTGTGCTCATGGGGGCTACGGGGATCATCGATCCACCTCGCCCATGATCGGATCGACGCTGGAAATCACGGCCACCGCGTCGGCGATGAAGCCGCCGTGCATCATGTGGGGAAGGCATTGAAGGTTCACGAAACTGGGGCCTCTGAAATGCATGCGGTAGGGCTTGGGGCCACCATCAGACACCATGTAACAACCAAGTTCACCCCGAGGTGATTCGATCGCCACATACACCTCGCCTTCTGGTACCCGGAAGCCTTCCGTGAAGATCTTGAAATGGTGAATAAGTGCTTCCATCGACTCATCGATGCGGGCACGCGGTGGCGGGGTTACTTTGCGATCCTGAATACGGAAATCGCCGAGTGGCATCTTGTCTAGAATCTGCCGAACAATTTTCATTGATTCGCGAATTTCATTCAGACGGATTGCGTAACGATCAAAGGTGTCACCGAAGCTGCCGACCACCACGTCGAAATCAACTTCGTCGTACTTGAGATACGGCATCGAACGCCGCAAATCCCACGGCACACCCGTGGAACGCAAGATCGGGCCAGTGGCCGACAATGCGGTGGCTTCCTCAGCGGTGATCACGCCAACACCTTGTGTACGTTGACGCCAGATGGGCTGACCGGTCATCAAAATGTCGAACTCTTCAAGACGCTCGGGGAGCGTGTCGAGCAGTCGCAAAATGTCGTCTCGCCAACCATCAGGCAAATCGGCCGCCACACCGCCAGGGCGGATGTAGTTGTGGTTCATGCGCAAGCCGGTGACCTTTTCCAGGAAACGCAACATCTCTTCACGTTCACGCCAGCCGTAGATCATCATGCCAACAGCGCCGAGATCCATGCCATTGGTGGCCATGAACAACATGTGGCTCGACATTCGATTGAGCTCGGCCATGAGCATGCGAATCCACGTAGCACGCTCGGGAATATCGCCATCGATTCCCAACAGCTTTTCTGTGGCCATGGAAAAAACCAGTTCGTTGCTCAACGGGCTGGCGTAATCCATGCGAGTGACGTTTGTGCCGCCTTGCATATAGGTGAGCTGCTCGGCCTGCTTCTCCATGCCGGTGTGCAAGTAGCCCACAATCGGCTTGGTACGAATGACTTGCTCGCCTTTAAGTTCGAGCATTAGCCGCAACACGCCATGGGTCGACGGGTGTTGGGGACCCATGTTGATGATCATGGTTTGATCGTCGTTATCAACGTCGTAGTCGTCGGCACCCAGCGCGGCGGCAGCGGCCTCGCTCATGCGCAACACGGCGCCTTCTTCACGCATCAACTCAGTAGCAGTCACCCGTGAGCGGGGTTGCAACTCTTCGGCGTCCAGCGGACGCAACTCTTTGGGGGCCAGGTCTGTGGTGGTCATGAGCGCTCCTGAGCACCGTCGTTTTTGAATTGCACCGGGATTCTGCCCACGTCGTAATCCTTGCGCAACGGATGCCCGATCCAGTCTTCTGGCATCAAGATGCGGCTTAAATCGGGATGCTTGTCGAAGCTAATCCCAAGAAGATCGAAGCACTCGCGCTCCATTGCTTCGACACCGGGAAACATCGAATACAACGATGCGACTGCAGCGACATCCTCTGGCACTTGGCACCGGATGCGAACGCGTCGCATCTTGACCATGTCGAGCATGTTGACAACGACTTCGAACCGTTCTGCGGTGATGCCGTCGGGCACGAAACGGCCCATGTGCGTGAGGTAGTCGACGCCGCACACGTCAACGGCTACACCAAATCCATCGTCGGCGAGATCCTGAATGAGCTTCAAATATTTCGCCGGTGTGGTGTGTACGACGTCTTGGCCGTGCGATGTGGTGAGGAGCGCGCCAAACAAGGTGGCCGGCGAAACTACTTCGGGTGGTGCCGTGTCGGTCATGCTCAACGGAGGCCGATCGAGACTGGCTGGCTACCCAGTGTTACCTGCTGGCTACCCAGGACCGCTGGTTCGAGATGAAACTCTGCGCCAGCCTTGGTGACATCACGTCGCTTGGTCAATTCACCAGACTGGATCATTTCGTGAAGGGTGACAATGGCGTGCAAAAGCGTCTCAGGGCCAGGCGGGCATCCCGGCGCATACACATCAACCGGCACGATTTGATCGACGCCTTGCACGATGGCGTAGTTGTTGAACATGCCACCGCTCGACGCACAGACTCCCATCGAGATCACCCACTTGGGCTCCATCATCTGGTCGTATATTTGCCGCAATACCGGCGCCATTTTTTGACTCACGCGACCAGCCACGATCATGAGATCGGCTTGGCGCGGAGAGGCTCGAAAGACCTCCATACCGAAACGGCTCAAGTCGTAGTGAGCGCCGCCCGCGGCCATCATTTCGATGGCACAGCACGCAAGCCCAAACGTGGCTGGCCAACACGATTTGGCCCGCGCCCATTTCACCAAATTTTCAATATTCCCGGTGACGAAATTGTGGTCGAGGCCTTCGAGACCCTTGGCGACTTCCCATGCCATTATGCGGCTTCTCCTTGCGAACCAACGCCAGCTTCGATTTCGCGCCCGTCCATACCAACGCGCCGGATAGTGGTGGCCGCGGTGCGCGCGGCCGACAACATCGGATCGAGTTTTTTGGATCGCTGGGCGGGGCCCCAATCCAGCGCTCCGTTGCCAATCAGGTACACGAAACTCACAAATACGCTCACCGCAAACATGACAACTTCCAAGAGACCAAAAAGGCCCAGCGCCTTGTGGGCAATCACGTATGGGTACAAGAAAATAAGTTCGATGTCGAACACAATGAAGATCATGGCGATCAAATAGAACTTAACCGGAAAACGTTCTGGCGGAGCCCGGTTGGGCTCGATGCCGCACTCGTAGGGAGACGACTTAATCGCCGACGGCTTGCGTGGAGCCAACAATTTTGACGCTACGAAACTCAGAGCAGCAAACAACGCCGCCAGGATCAGTAGTGCGAAGATCGGAAGGTACTGACCCATGTCGACCCTTACACCTTGTCAAGCGCAAGGGCCTGAGATCGGTTGCGCATGACGAGTTTGTCCCGGTCGTGCAGCATGTACACCGTGAGCAAGAAGATCACGAGCGAACCAAGCGTCACCATTGCGGACGGAAATCGCTTTGAGCCAAGATCACGCAGGAGCACAACTGACACAATGGGCTGGGCTGAGTCGCGTTCGGCCTTGGGTGGCACGTCGCCAAACTTCACTGCGACTTTCTTGTTGGCCTGCACCTGGATAACGGCGTACAACGGTTTGTGAAAGAATTTCGGAACGAGGTATGGAATCGCCGGACGAGCAAACGGTTGGCCCCCGTAGATATACCCGGCGACCGGAGAATAATCCGCCGTCGTGGCGAAGAGCCCGAGCTTTTGCAGCTCGGCGTCAGCGGCAGTCTGGGCCTCAAGTCGTATACCGTTCTCAACGGTCAATGACCGCCACTTCGAGAGGTCATGAGCCTGTTCGACAAGCGAATTCGAAATTTCGCCCGGCACAATATTCTTGACTTTCCAGCTCGGCTCACGTCCTTTGAGGCCAATGCCGTAGATCCACCACACAGTGCCCATGATCGTCATCCAACCAAACAACGCTGCGAACGTGATCAGAAACCCTAGACGTGGCCCGGTGTTGGTGGCCACGATGAGATAGCTGAAGCCGATGAGCACGCCCACCGCGATCATGACCGTAGTGATGCCGCGGAGCTCTGGGTTCCAGCCAATTGCCGAGATCAATGTGTGCATGATTACTTCAGGCTCCGCTCGTATTTGGCGATCGCTTCAATTTGTTCTTTCGTCAATAGCAGTTCGAAGTGTGGCATTCGGCCGCTGGATTGGCCGGCAATACCGTAACGCTTCCCCACATCGACTCCCTTGGTAATGAAGTCAGTCTGTTGGCTCAGAGCGGGGAATTGCCGTAATGATCGGCCTCCCTCGAGCGATGGCCCAAACCAACCGTTGGCGGGGTGATTCTTGTCGTCTTCGCCATAGGAGTAGCGAGCCGTGTGGCACCGCGCGCAAAAGGCGTTAAAAAGCGCCGCACCGTCGGTCCCGTACTGCGCAGCGTCAGCCTTGGCTTGATCGGATGTCAGCTGATTCTCGTCGAGGTACTCGATGAGTGAATCGAGTTGTTGGTCGTTCATTGGGCCACCGCCGGCAACACCCCATGCCGGCATTGGAGAATGAGGGCGGCCATAGGTCAACACGTATTTGACTTGATCTTTGCTGTAGCGCAACAAGACCGTGTCGAGGGCGGGAGCTTGCCAATCGACCTGGCGAACTTGTGTTTTCGGGTTACCTTTATCATCAAGCAACACGACTTGGTTGGCATCGCGTTGGTATTCGGTGAGCGTGTATTTCACTGGGGCACCTTTGAGCCCACCGTGACACCCAGCGCAGTTGAAACCGCCCTCGGCTGTGGTGGCATACAACTGGCTGCCCCACAAACCCAGCGTGCTCTTGGACTCGGCGATTTTGTTGGCCTGACGCGTGGGCTCGTTGAGCCAATACAACGGCAATCCGACCCCAGCGATGATCAGAAAAATCAACGCAATGCCCTGGGCCCGCTCGAGTTTGCGGCCTTCCAAAACCTCGTCGTCGTAGTACTCACTGCGGTTGGCCGCCAGCTCGTACTCCGATCCGACTTCGGGCCGGGCTTTGCGCCAGTTACCGAATATGTAGACACCCCAACCCAGGGTGAAGACGACCGCGATGACATACGCGATCGACTTAGTTGCTGCAAGTCCCAGAATCACAAATACCCCTTAGTGCTTGTGTTCGCCGCCGGACACGCAATGCGGCCCTTCGGTCTCTTGGCCAGTCGTATTGGTACCAATAGCGGGGCCCTGCGACAGCGCTCCGGTTGACACCACGACTGATCCATCGGCCGTTACTTTCATGGCAAAGCGGTCCATACCTCGAGGAGCTGGGCCGCCCTTCTTTTCGCCGACACGGCTGTATTGCGAGCCGTGACACGGGCACTCGAACCACTGCGAAGTATCACATTGCGGCACTCGGCAACCTAGGTGCGGGCACTTCTGGTACAACGCGACGTAACCAGCTTTCATGCCTTCGAGCACGCCGCCGCTGTATACTTTGGCGGCCTTGGAGAGCGCATCTTTGGGATAGGCAGTGATGTACAGGCGGCCCTCGGGAAAGTAGGCAAAGTTCTTGCTCGCGGCCAGCTTGGTATCGACGTCTTGTATCGAGCCAAGGCGGATGTCAGCGCCGAAGCCACCACTTAATTTTGGCCACAGGAAGGCAATCAAGGAAACACCGAAACCCGACAACCCAAGCGTCATCATGGTGACCATGCCGCGGTTGAGGAATTGCCGGCGAGCCATACCGATTTCTTCTCGATCCGGCGGCACCCACGGGGCGAGGTCGGCGATGGGACGAACGTCAAGCGCCACACTGGAGCGACCCACCACTGCGGCACGCTCTAACTCGCGTCCGGTCTGGGCAGGTGCCGCGGAAACGGCCACAACGCTTTTGTCGCGGGCGATTGTTTCCCGGGCCAACACTCCCGTGGCACGGCTTGAGCCTTGACGACGGATGTTGGCGTAGGTCAACAAAATAACCAGCACGAGAAGGCTGGGAATGGCGATGGCGAGAATGGTTCCAGTGCTCATTTACATCTCCTTACAGCTCGAAGAACAGGCCGCTTCGCCACGGAAAGACGAAGTTGAAACCTGGGCCTCGGAAGAACGAACCGATAATGACGAGTACCGCCCAGAACATCAAAAAGATGGTGAACAACGAAATAGCGAACTTGCGATCTTCTGGTTTGTTGGATGGGTTTTTGTCGGTGTACGGCGCCAATATGAGGGCGAAAATACCAATGCCTGGAAGCGTTACACCGGCCACCATGGGGTGGAACATGGTGAGCAATTCCTGGAGACCCAGGAAATACCACGGTGCTTTGGACGGGTTCGGCGTCTGGTTGGTGTTGGCCAAGCGCTGCAGCGGAGCGTTGACGAATGTCGAAACAATGAGCAAGAACGCCGTCATGGCGAGAGCAGCCGCGAATTCAACGATGAGCAAATGCGGCCAGGTATGGACCTTGTCGACCGGCGATGCCTTTACGTCTTGAATCGAGCCAGACTTCACCACGGTCAAGAGGCGTTGCGTGTGCCCGCCGGGCCCAGTTGCCACCGGAACTGGGGCAGTAGCCACAGCAGCGCCAGCCTTCACGGCGGTAGCGACCGCGCCACCACCTTGAGGTGCGTCAGCAGTCTCGCCGCCCGCTGCCTTAGCTT
>JAYWAI010000045.1:0-2744 GCA_043782545.1 Acidimicrobiia bacterium | reverse complement strand
GAATAACCAGACGCTGGGCGTCATCTTGCCGACTTACAACGAAGCCGACAGTATTCGGGCATGCATTGAGGCCTTCGAGGCGCTCGGTATCGTCGACGAGATCGTGGTCGTCAACAACAACGCCCACCCCGACACCAGCGCCCAGGTAGCCTCTACAACGGCCCGAGAGGTCACAGAGACCCGCCAGGGCTATGGGAGTGCCATCCGCCGGGGAATCGCCGAGCTGACGACCGATCTGGTGGTTGTGTGCGAACCTGACGGCACGTTTGACCCGGCCGACTTGTTCAAACTGCTCCCCTTCCTCACCGACGCCGACGTGGTGTTCGGCTCACGCACCGTGCAGACCTACGTGTTTGACGGCGCCAACATGGGGGCGTTTATCAAATGGGGCAATTGGGCCGTAGCCAAATACGTCGAGGTGTTCTACAACACCACATATCTCAGCGACGTTGGCTGCACATTTCGTGTGATGCGCCGCTCAGCGGTCGCCACGATCGAACCATTTTTCGAAGGCTACGGGTCGTCATTTGGCCTCGAAATGATGCTGTACGTGGCGCGTGAACGGGTGCCGTTTTGCCAAGTGCCGGTGCGGTATTTACCCCGGGTCGGCCAGTCGTCAGTCACCGGCGACTTCGGCAAAACCGTCCGCCTCGGCCTCGAGATGATCGCCCTCGCCACCCGCAAACGCCTCCGTTAGCCGTGCCGGAGACGATCGAGCAGTACCAGCGGCAATTGATTCGGGCGTAGGCTTAGGCGGGTTGGTAGCCCACCACGTCGGCGATCAAGTTGGTCGCTGTTTCGGTAAAGAGACAGACCTGACCACCCGCACCGATTTTTGAGACCACCGCGTTGGCGACATCCTTACCGGCGAGCATGTTCAGGTTTGACGCATCGGGCATTGCCTCGCCGCACGGCCACACGGTCACGAAGCCTGTGCCAGATCCTCCAGTGGCAGTCACGTTAAGAAATACGGCCTTGGCGTTTGCCGGCACGAAGCTCGTGCCTTGCCCAACAACGTTGAGGGCGAGGGAACCGCCGGCCGGGACAACAGCCTTCGGCGCGCCGATCCCTAGGCGAGTATCGAGCACCCGATCGGGAACCACCGATTCGTATGGGTCGGCCAGTGGCATCCAACCTTCGACATCGACGATCAAGTCCATCTGCTGCTCGGCGTAGATACATATGTCGCTAAACCCACCCAGCGCAGTAACCACCAAGTTCGCCCGCACCTGGCCGGTGGCAACGTTCAAACTCGATGCGTTGGGCCGCAGCGTGTAGCACGGCCACACCGTCACAAAGCCCCCAAGCGTCGGATTGACCGCCGTTATATTTAGCACGGCCGACAACGAATACCGGTCGATGACACCGCCCAGCGGCGCACCAAATGTTGCTGAATACACCGGCAGCAGCACAGTTTTCCCGGCGGGAATTCGACCACTGGCATTGGAAAAATTGGCGAAGTCATACCACTTTGACAACTGGTTATTGGTCAACCGCGTGTCAAGAATTCGTGTCGGGCTCAACGGATGATAACTCGAGTTGGCGGGGTAATAGCCGTTCACGTCAGCAATGAGATCAGTGGCTTGCTCAGCAAAAATACACACCAATCCACCTGGTCCGATTTTCGTAATCACGGCATTGGGAGTACTGGTATTCGAGTACGTATTGATATTCGACGCGTCCGGTCGCGCTTCACCACACGGCCAAACGGTCATAAACGCCGAACCATTCGTGCTCGTGGCCGTGACGTTGAGCACCACGGCCTTGGCATCGTCGGGCACCAGGCTCGTGCCCCGCATGGTCACGTCAACCTGGACCACTCCACCGGCGAGCACTTTCGTCTTCGGCGCACCGTTGCCCAACCGGGTGTCGAGCACGCGGTCAGGTGAGACTGAAACCACTCCCGCACCATTTGCGATGACGTTGATCGTCACTTCAGTTGGCGTGTTGGAAACCCCTTGAATCGTCACATCACCCTCAGGGGTAGTCCAGGTTTGACCGGGGATAATTGTCTCGTCGTCGGCATTTGGCGGCACCGGCGTGACTGGCCTTGTGCGAATCTCGGCTGCCGTTTCCGCATTCGGACTGAGCGCAGTACCGCTGGTTGCTTTACGAGCCCACCGCACAGAAATTCCTGGGGTCATATACGCATGAAGGAACGCGTCGTAGCCAGTCATTTGGCGGTACTCGATGAACAACGTCGACCCATCAGCCCGAGGAATCGCTAACGACTGCAAGCCCGACGTCGAGTTAAGCGCTTTCAACACGTACTGGCCAGTCTTGCCCTGTTTGATGCGGCCTCCGCCGAGCCAGCCCAACCACCATTGGTCGTACGCCGAGAATTCGCCCAGCGGCGTGAAGTAACCCATTGGCGACATGTCGTCGCCGACCGAATTGTAGATACATGACCCACTCACTGAGGTCACAACGCCGCCTGAACTGCAGCTCAGAAAACTGGCATGGCTCAAACCAAGGTTGTGGCCATACTCGTGCACGATTGCCTTCATTGTCGTTGCCGCGGTGGCAAAAGACGGTTCATCGGACACGACGAAGAAATCACGTCCGCCGATCGTGCCGACGCCGGCCTCGCCGCTCGTTGCGCAACCAGTTGTGTAGAACTCAACATCGTCATAATTATTTGGCTCGTACCCCGCGCCACGGATTGCCGCATACAGACTGGTTGCGGTTGATGCGAAAGTCACCGTCGAACAACTCCCAACGGCGATCGGGGTTGTCAGCACAAA
>JAYWAI010000044.1:0-2746 GCA_043782545.1 Acidimicrobiia bacterium | reverse complement strand
ATCCAGCTCGCCGATCGGGTAACGAATACATCTTCCAGATGTTGGCGAACCAAAATATCGAGACGCTCAACAGCATGGGTGTGCGCAAAATCATCACCCAATGCCCGCATTGCTTCAACACCCTCAAGAACGAATATCCGCAACTGGGTGGCCACTACGAAGTGATCCACCACTCAGAGTTTTTGGCCACGCTCGTGGAGACCGGGCAACTCGATCTGGATGGCGCAACGCTCGAAGAAAAGGTCGTGTATCACGACTCGTGTTACCTGGGCCGCCACAACGACATCTACCTCGCCCCGCGCAAGGTGATCGGTTCCCTCAAGGGAATCGAGATCGTCGAAATGGGCCGCAACGGCACCAAGGGCATGTGCTGTGGCGCTGGTGGCGCGCGCATGTGGATGGAAGAAACCATTGGCACCAAGGTCAACGACGAACGTGCCCGTGAGGCCATCGAGACGGGCGCCACTCGTATCGCCACAGCGTGCCCATTTTGTTACATCATGCTGGATGACGGGGTGAAGGGTCACGGCAAGGACGAGTCTGAGATCAAGGTGGCCGACATCGCCATTCACTTGTTGGACGCCATCCAGGCCGGCGATATTGCCAAGGACATGGCCAGCGCTGGTTTCGTGGCGCCGACCATGCCATCCACGACGCCGATTGCTGAGCCGGTAATCCGTCGAGGTGGAGTTGCCGTATTAGAAGCTCCGGCAACGGAAATTTTCGGGGACGCAGTTGTTGCCGAGGCGGTTGTCGACGTGCCGGTGGTCGCCACCGACAATGCGCCCGTTGTCGAGCCGGCTGTCGAGCCGGTCGTCGGTGGTGCGACCGACGACTTGAAGAAGATCAAGGGAGTCGGGCCAGTGCTCGAAGCGTGGCTGCACGGTAAGGGCATCACGACATTTGCTCAGATCGCCAACCTCACCCAAGCCGAGATCGACGCGCTCGAAGAGGACCAATCCTTCGGCGACCGAATCGACCGCGAAGATTGGAAGGGTCAAGCCGGCCGCTTCGTAGCCGAGGCCGCTCCGGAGTAGCTGGGCCGCCGCGGTTTGCCGAGCGACTACTTGGGTGACTGGGGGAAGTTCATGAAATACCGGCTCGGGGTCGGGCCTCGTTGGCCTTGGTATTTCGAGCCGGTCGCTTTTGACCCGTACGGCACGTCGGCCGGTGTGGTCATCGCCAAAAACGAAATCTGACCAATTTTCATACCTGGGTACAACGTGATGGGCAGGTTGGCCACGTTCGAAAGTTCGAGCGTAACGTGCCCATCGAAGCCGGCGTCAATGAACCCCGCCGTCGAATGAATCAATAGCCCGAGTCGGCCCAAGCTCGACTTGCCTTCGATGCGTGCGACGAGATCATTCGGAACGGCCACACGTTCCAAAGTTGACCCCAGAACGAACTCGCCGGGATGCAACATGAACACGCCGTCGTCCGGGATGGTCACCAGTTCAGTGAGATTTGCCATGTCGTGCTTGACGTCGATCACGCCCGCCGTGTGGTTACGAAACACCCGGAAAAAACGGTCGACTCGCACATCAATCGAACTTGGCTGCACGAGTGATTCATCGAATGGTTCGATGACGATGCGGCCAGCGGCGAGTGCTTCACGGAGCGAACGGTCAGACAGGATCACGGCCGCAAACCCTAGCGCCCATCGGCCATCGCGGCGCTAGGGGGCGGCTTAGGCCGACTTACGTATCTTGGCTGCAGGCCTATCGATCGCCGATATTTTTTCACTCGAGTGCTGCTTCGCCGCGGGAGTCTTCTGACGTGGCTTCTGCGCACCCTTAGCCACCAAACCCGTCGCCGTGGGGTGTTTCGCACGCGACTCCTTGGCTTGACGAAGGCTGGCCTCCAAGGCAGAAGCGAGGTCGACGACATTGGCTTTGGCAGCCGGAGCGGCTTCAAAGAGCGGAGTTTCACCAGCAGCCTTCTGCTCGATGATGTGCTCGACGGCCAGGCGGTATTCATCGCGATATTGATCGGGCTGGAATTCCTCGCTGAGGGCCTCGATGAGAGCCTTCGCCATGAGCAGTTCCTTGTTGGAAATATTTACATCAGCGAGCGATTCCATCCCGTCTACCGATCCGAAATCCACGAGTTCATCGGGGAACACCAGAGTCGACAACGTGAGGTGGGTGCCGTCCGAACGAATCGCGGCGACGTACTCCTTTTGTCGCATGACAAAGCGCCCAATGCCGACGCTGCCAGAGCCGGCCATCGCCGCCGCAAGTAGGGCATACGGCTTGGGCGTTTTGTCCGGAACAATGAGGTACGACGAATCCAACATGAGGGGGTTTACATCAGCGGTCGGTACGAATACTTCGATCTCGATCTCTTTGGACTTCGAGGGTGCCAGCTGAGCAAGGTCATCGTCGGTGATCAGAACGTAGTTCTCGGCGCCCATGTCGTAACCCATGACGATGTGTTGGCTCGGCACCTCATCGCCTGTGGCCTCACTCACCTTGCGATACCGCACCCGCGACATCGTGCGGTCGTCGATTTGATTGAACGCGATGCTCTTCTTCTTCACTGCCGGCACGAGCCTGATGGGAATGGAAACCATTCCGAAGCTGATTGAGCCAGTCCACACGGGTCGTGCCATACACGTGCGGTACCCGTTTACAGCGTTGGCAAAACCTGTTCCACGCCGACCAGCGCCAGGAATGGATCTCCTCGCTTGGACTTGTGCCACTCCCAGCTCACAGCTCGGGTACCACCCGTCCAACGGTGCGTGACA
>JAYWAI010000043.1:0-7249 GCA_043782545.1 Acidimicrobiia bacterium | reverse complement strand
CGACTCGGGTTTGTCATCGACGGGTGCGTGTCTGCGAATACGGTGGCTTCGACACCTCGACGTGGGAGTCGTCGGGAGTCGTCTACGAGGTGGACGTAGCCTCCGAAGCGAGCGATGCAGACATCGCCCGTTTAGTGGGGTTGTCGACGAAGTTGCTGAAATACCCAAGGCACTTCGGTTGGGGACAACGGTCGTTCGTCGCACCAGGGACTTATGGAGCTGGACGCGTCCGGTCGACCTGGCGATTACGCTCACGGCTCGACTAACTGCGCCAGAGCTGCCGTTCTGTAGGTGTGTTTGCTCTTTGGGCCGCTGAAGGCGTAGCCCGATCGGACAGTGCGGCGACGGCGAATAGCGCGCAAGTAGTGGCCAGGGAAACGGGCCGGTCTGGTCAGCGGGGTTTTGTATCGACCACGACCGAGTTGGCCAACAGGTCATGCCAACCTTGGCGGCGGTCGTTGAAGAGCAGGCTGATTTCAAACACAAATCCGACGATTCCAACAAGAATCGCATACGGCATGGGCACCGTCGCCAGTGACAACAGGAACGCCGGAGCGGCACGCTTGACCGATCGCGGCCATCCGATTCCCGATCCATTGTCGTTGCCAACCACGCGAATGCCAAGCACCTTCTTGCCCAAAGTCTGACCCCACAACGCTGTCGTGACTATCTCGTACGCCGGATAGGCGAACACAACGAACCAGGCAATCCAGCTTGGGCGCTCCATCCTGTGGGTTACATGGTTGACCTTCTGCAGCGCTAGGCGCAAAACGCCCGCAATCGTGCCAAACATAAACTGGTCGATGAGCACGGCAAAAAGGCGCCTCCATGCAGACGTGATCGTCGGATGCCAAACAGCCTGAGGCTTCTTAGGGTTGGTCACGTGAGGATTATTCGACTGGAGGAGGACTACGCGAGGACGACTTTGGTGCCGGCGACCTTGTCGTGAAACCCCTGCCGATTGGGGTCGGAAAACGCTCGGGCATACACCGCTATCGGCAACACGTACGACAGCACTGGCACCGGTATTGCCCCGCAAATTGCCGGCAACAGGTGGCGCATTGTGGCGTAGGCAAACCCCGGCACCGTTTCGTCGAAAAAGCGAACTACCCGAATTTTCATAACGCGCTTGCCGATCGTTTGGCCCCACACCGCAATGCAAAAGATTTCGTATGCCGCCGTGGCCGCCAAAAACGCCCACGGCACCCAGCCGGGCAGGTTGACTTTGACGTCCTTGCCTGTGCCGGTTGAATGCTGCACCGACAAGATCGTCAGCGGCACAGCAAAAATCAGCCCATCAATAATTCGGGCGACCACCCGTTGACCAATGCGAGCCAATGGCGCGTCGTGATGCGAGGGGCTGCCACTGCCCGTCGGCGAGTCGCTGGAAGTCGGTGGGAAATAGTCAGACAAGGTGATCCTCAGTCAGTAGTGGCGAATGCTTCACGGTAGCGACCGCCGCCGTGGCAATTACTCTCGGTAAGCAAGCGTGACGGCAAATTATTCAGCCGCGTCGGCAAGCGCCTCGCTCATAGCCGGGTGCACCAGCAACGACTCGACGATGTCGGTCACTTTGAGCCCGGCGGTTACGGCCAGCGCTATAACTGAAATAAGTTCAGCAGCATGACGGCCCACAATCGAACCACCTAACACCACCCCGGTCGCCGGGTCGCTCAATATCTTCACGAACCCTCGCGGATCGCCGTTGATGAGCGCCTTGGCCGACGCGCTAAACGGCACTTTCGTGACTCGAATTTTGCGACCAAGAGCGAATGCGTCGGCTTCGGCCAACCCCACGTCGGCGATCTCTGGCTCAGTGAAAATGGCAGAAGCGGCCTTGTCATAATCGAGCAGACGGTGCTGTTGATTGGTCAACCCCATAACATGCTCGGCCACCTTGCGCCCTTGCATCGCGGCCACCGACGACAACGGCAATTTGCCCGACACGTCGCCCGCCGCATAAATGTGACCGACATTGGAAACGCAGTATGGATTGATGGTGACGTACCCCGATTTATCAAGTTCAACACCAGCGTTTTCGAGGCCCAGATCGTCAGTGTTGGGCACCGAACCAATCGCCAGAACGCAATGCGAGGCGTTCACAACGCGGCCGTCATCGCAGCGAACGACAACGCCAGTGTCAGACGATTCAATCGACGTCGCTCGGGCACCTTTGAGTAGCGACACGCCTCGACGTAGGAAGTCGTCTTCGAGAACGGCAGCGACTTCGGGGTCCTTGGCGGGCAACACTTGCTGGCGCGAAACCACGAGCGTGACTTTGCATCCGTAGCTCGAAAACATGTGAACGAATTCCACGCCCGTCACGCCTGAACCAACGATCACCACATGTTCTGGCATCACCCGAGGCGGATAGCAATCACGCGTTGTCAGGATGCGATCGCCATCTGGCGTCACCCAATCGGGAATGCGAGGCCGGGTGCCCGTGGCCACCAAGATGGCGTCGGCTTCAATCCGTTCGACGCCGGTGGCCGTCGTGGCCTCGAGCGTGTTGGGTCCAACAAATTTCGCCCGCCCGCGAACCATGCGAACCTGCTGACTGGCGAGCAACGCCTCGGTCGAGCGCTGCAGCTTGCCGGTGATGGCATTGATCCGTTCGCGAAGAGAATCCAGATCGACCTCGGGCGCCATTGCGTCAAGGCCCATCCCCTCAATGCGACGAGTGAACGTCATAGCCCCGCCAGTGGCGATCATTGCTTTGGACGGAATGCAATCCAGCAAATGTGCCGCTCCACCAATGACTTCCGCTTCGATCACCGTCACCTGAGCACCCAGCCGAGCCGCATGTGTCGCCGCCTGATTCCCGGCTGGCCCACCACCAATGATTACGAATCGAAGTGCCATAGTTCGCCAAGACTACCTTTACCCACATGGCTGACTCCCCCGCCCCCGCCAATTCGCCAACGCTCGCTGATTGGGAGGCACTCGTCACAAAAGAGACCAAAGCGCCCTCGGAGAAACTCACCACCCTTACCCCGGAAGGCATCGCCGTCAAGGCGCTCTATACCGCAGCTGATCTCGAGGCGCTTGAGGATGTCGACACACTGCCGGGCCTGGCCCCGTTTACCCGCGGCGTACGCGGCTCGATGTACACGGGCCGAGCTTGGACGATTCGCCAATACGCTGGATTCTCGACCGCAGAAGAGTCCAATTCCTTCTATCGAGCCAACCTGGCGGCTGGCCAACAAGGTGTCAGCGTGGCTTTCGACCTTGCCACCCATCGCGGCTACGACAGCGATCATCCACGCGTCCTGGGTGACGTCGGCAAAGCTGGTGTGGCCATCGATTCCGTCGAGGATATGAAGATCCTTTTCGACGGCATTCCGCTCGACAAAATGAGCGTCAGCATGACTATGAACGGAGCCGTACTGCCGGTGCTCGCCGGTTATGTGGTGGCCGGCGAGGAGCAAGGCGTGCCGCTCGACCAATTGGCTGGCACCATCCAGAATGACATTCTCAAAGAGTTCATGGTGCGCAATACCTACATTTACCCGCCGGCGCCGAGCATGCGGATCGTGGCCGACATCATCGAATTCACCAGCCAGCAAATGCCGAAATTTAATTCTATTTCGATTTCTGGCTACCACATGCAAGAGGCCGGTGCCACTGCTGTGCAAGAACTGGCGTACACGATCGCTGACGGCATGGAATACGTGCGATTCGCCACCGCCAAAGGCCTCGATATTGACGACTTCGCCGGGCGGTTGAGCTTCTTCTTCGCAATTGGCATGAACTTCTTCATGGAAGTCGCCAAGCTGCGCGCCGCCCGCGTGTTGTGGCATCGGGTGATGACCCAACTGGGCGCCAAAAAGTCAGGCAGCTTGATGCTGCGCACCCATTGCCAAACCTCTGGCGTATCGCTGACCGAGCAAGACCCGTTCAACAATGTTGTGCGCACCACTTTGGAGGCCCTGGCCGCAGTGCTCGGCGGCACCCAGAGTTTGCATACCAACAGCTTTGACGAAGCCATTGCGCTTCCGAGTGACACGGCCGCACGTATTGCACGAAATACTCAGCTCATAATCGCAGAGGAATCCGGCGTGACCAAGGTCGTGGATCCCCTCGGTGGCTCGTACTACATAGAGTCGCTCACGCAGTCGCTGGTTGACGAAGCCTGGAATTTAATAGAAGAAGTCGAGGCTCTGGGCGGCATGACCAAAGCCGTCGAGGCAGGGTTGCCGAAATTGCGTATCGAGGAATCGGCCGCTCGCGGCCAGGCCCGCATCGACCGTGGCCAAGAAACCATCGTGGGCGTCAACAAGTATCGCTTAGCCGAGGAACCATCGGTCGAGGTTCGAGACATCGATAACACGGCAGTGCGCGAATCCCAGATTGCCCGACTCAACCACATCCGCGCCACGCGCGACAACGCTGCCACCACCGAAGCGCTCAACGCACTTACACAAGCCGCCCACGATGGCACCGGCAATCTGCTGGATCTCGCCATTAAGGCCACTCGCGCTCGAGCCACCGTTGGTGAAATTTCCGACGCTCTTGAGGTGGTGTACGGCCGCCACAAGGCGGTGATCCGCAGCATTTCTGGCGTGTACGCCCACGCCTATGAGGGTGATGATGCTTTCGACAAGGTGCACGCGCTGGTCGACGAATTCGCCATCGCGGCGGGGCGTCGACCGCGCATGTTGGTGGCCAAGATGGGCCAAGATGGTCACGACCGCGGCGCAAAAATCATCGCTACCGCGTTCGCCGATTTGGGTTTCGATGTCGATATGGGTGCGCTCTTTCAGACGCCAGAGGAAGCTGCGCAAGAGGCCATCGACAACGACGTGCACGTCGTGGGCGTCTCATCTCAAGCAGCCGGCCACAAGACGCTGGTGCCAGCGCTCATCAACGCCCTCAAGGCCAAAGGTGCCGACAATGTGCTCGTGGTGTGTGGCGGCGTGATCCCCGCCCAGGACTACGACATGTTGCGCGCTGCTGGCGTGATCGGCATCTATGGTCCCGGCACAAATATCCCCGTGGCGGCTACCGAGATCATCAACACCTTGCGGGCCCGTGTCGCATAGGGCTCGCACTGCCCCGCATAGGATCCTGAGTCTGTGAGCCACGCTGCCGAAATTCGTTCTGGTGATCGACGGGCCCTGGCCCGAGCAATCACGTTGGTCGAGTCAGCACGCGATGACCATCGGCTGGCGGCCGAGGCACTGCTGACCGAGCTCCTGGCCCAACAACGTGCGGCGAACCAGCCAAACTCGATACGCATCGGCATTTCCGGGCCCCCGGGCGTCGGCAAATCGACGTTTATCGAGTCATTCGGCCTGATGCTGTGCGACCTTGGCCACCGAGTCGCCGTGATCACGGTAGACCCGTCATCGCGCCGCAGCGGCGGGTCAATCTTGGGCGACAAAACCCGCATGGAAGCACTCGGGCGCGACCCCCGCGCCTACATCCGACCGACGCCGGCGGGCACCACCCTCGGCGGTGTCGCTCGCCGCACGCGGGAAGTGATTTTGGTGTGCGAAGCCGCTGGCTTCGACATTGTGATTGTCGAGAGTGTCGGGGTTGGTCAGAGCGAGACGGCAGTGTCACGGCTCACGGACTGCTTCGTGATGCTCGTGAACCCCGGCGGCGGCGACGATCTGCAAGGCATCAAGCGAGGCATCATGGAACTCGCCGACGTGGTGGTAGTGACCAAGGCCGACGGTGACCTGCTCGGGCCCGCTCGCATCACGGCAGCCGACTACGGCGCCGCGTTGCACCTCATGCGACCCAAATGGCCAGACGCATATCCAGACGTGTTGATGTCGTCGATCCCCAACCACACCGGAGTTCCCGAAGTGTGGGTTGCCATCCAGAAATTTATTCGTGATCGTACGGCGGCCGGGCAATTCGAAAACCAACGAGGGGGCCAGGCGCGCGCTGCGCTACACGACGAACTTGTGGCAATCACCATCGATCGACTGGTGTCGTCGCCAGCATTACATGATGCAGAGACGAGCGTCGTGAATGGGACCGTGTTGCCTTCGGCGGCAGCGCGGGCGCTACTGAACTAGTGCGCCAGACCCGGCGCGCACAGCCCTTCGAGATCTTGCACCAAAATGCGATCCCGATTCGCGTACGTCACCGGGTTCGACGGATCGACGCGCAGCTTGTATTCCCGGAACGACAGTTCCAACGCATCAAAGGACAAAATTCGACCCACGAGCGAGTCACCCAAATCCAAAATGACCTTGATGGCTTCGAGCGCCTGAATCGAACCAATGATGCCGGGCAGCACACCCAACACACCGGCTTCAGCGCACGACGGGGCCAACTCAGCCGGCGGTGGCTCAGGTACCATGTCGCGGTAGTTGGGGCCTTTACGAGGATCAAACACCGTGACCATACCTTCGAACCGGAAGATCGATCCGTGCACCACGGGGATGCCCAGTTTTACGCTGGCGTCGTTGAGCAAGTAGCGCGACGGAAAGTTGTCGGCGCCGTCGACGACCACGTCGTAGCCGGGCAAAATCTGCATGATGTTGGAGGCATCAAGTCGAGTGTCGTAGGTGACCACGTTGAGATCAGGGTTGATAAGCGTGAGCGTCTTCTTGGCCGAATCAACCTTGCGGTCACCAATCCGGTCCAGGTTGTGCAGGATCTGGCGTTGCAAGTTAGAGGCGTCGACTTCGTCCATGTCGACAATGCCGATGGTGCCTACGCCGGCAGCCGCCAAATACAAAGCGGCCGGAGACCCAAGGCCTCCAGCCCCCAACATCAGCACCTTGGCGCCCAGCAACTTGGCCTGCCCGGCTACGCCAACCTCCGGCAGCAGAATGTGTCGTTGGTACCGATTGCGTTGCTCCGCCGTCAAAGTGACGGGTTGCTTCCAGGCGCGGCCTTCGTCTTTCCATTTGCCAAACCCGCCGGCCATGCTCAACACGTTGGAATAGCCCAATTCCCCAAGCGTCTTGGCCGCAAAAGCCGACCGAACGCCACCGGCGCAATACACCACTATCTGTGCGTCATGATCGCCAATGCGGCCCTCGACCTGTGCCTCGAGGTGGCCCCGAGGAATATGGATTGCGTCAGGTAGTGCGCCTTGGTCGTATTCGTCGGGCTCACGGACGTCCAACACAATGGTGCCCGGTTGAGCAATTGCCGATTCTGCGCCTGAGGTATCGACCTCGGTGATTGCCGATTTCGCGGCAGAAAGTAAGTCTCGAAACGAAGCCATATCGAAATGCTACCAATTCAGTCAGGATTTGACGACAAGGCACTAAGCGTGAGTTTA
>JAYWAI010000042.1:0-19047 GCA_043782545.1 Acidimicrobiia bacterium | reverse complement strand
ATGCGTGATCAGCTCCCGCGGTGACCGAAATAGCATTCGTGATGCCGACAACGGGCACAGGCGTTGACGAATGTGTTGGTTGGTTGATCGTGCCATTGCCAAGTTGGCCGTAGTCGTTTCGGCCCCAACAGGCCACGGCACCGTTGGTGCGCACTGCGCACGTAAATCGGTCGCCGGCCGAGACTGATTGCAATGAGTACTGTCCTGGCCCATCGTGAGCCGAAGCAACTTCAGGCGCGGCGGCCAGCCCGATTGCCGCGATCAGAGTGAGAAAAGCAACGAGTAAATGGCGTTTCATTGGTACTCCTTGGCTGAGCATTTAGGGCTGGATGATCGCCACTGAGTAACTCCCGGTGGCGCTGTCGAACGGGTTGAAAATGAATTGATACGTGCCGGCCTTGGGGAGCGTGAGTGTGCCGAGACGGCACGCCGGGCCCGCCCCAAACGTCTCGTTGTCGCCAAACAGAATCGACACGTCGAAATTGGCTTGGCACGCGGCACCGCCAACCGTGATCGAGGTTGGCGACGCAATAGTGAGCTGAAACACATCGTGCTCGGCCGCATTGGTGATTGTGCCCGACATTGTCTGGCCCGGTGTCACTTTCGTGACGCGGTCAGCGCGCACGCCAATAATGGCGATGTGATACTCGCCTGTATAGCTCTTGGTTGGGTTCAGCGTGATGGTGTAGGTACCGTCGTGAGGGATCTCAACACGGGTGCCGCAGGTGACAAATGAACCGCCAAGGTTATTGCCCGAGGAGTCGGTCAACGTCGAGAACGATCGGTCGACGCAATTGACTTTGTCGAAATACACAATCTGACCCTTGCGGGCAGTAAACGACTTTGTGGGCTGCTCTTCTGAGGTTTTCAACGTGCCTTCTAGTACGAATGATTTGATGGTGCCCGCGTCGGCGGCCGGGTTGGTCACGTTGCCGTTGCCGAAAAGTTGGTGGACGTAGTCGGCGCGAACTTGTTGCGTCCGATAGGTAATCAGGAAGCCCGAGTTGTTGGTTGCGGCCAGATCAAACGAACAGTTGCGAATCAGGTCACGGTCGGTGAGCCCGCTGGCTTGGCAACGCTTCGTGGCCGCTTCGACGGCAGCGACGGGCAGCGGCGGTGCGCTTTGATCGGGGAACGAAACGTCGGTGAACGTGGCTGTTGTCTCCGTTGCCTTGTAGTCGAGTAATGACTCGGCTTGAGTGAGTCGCCAAGTATTCGCGAAATCGGTGTAAAGCTGAGCGTAGGCGGGTTCGGCGGGCAAGATCGTTCCTGAATTTTGGCCGACGGGGTCGTTCGTCTTGTTGCCGTCGCCGTCACCGAGGAGGCCCGTGAGTTTGCCTTTGCGTGGCGCGGCTGGATCGACCCAGACGCTCAGCCCGGCGCGCGCTGTCGAGCTTGCTCCTACTCGTGTGCCGTCGGCGAACGAGACGATGTAACCGGGGCCGTACGGGGTCTGCACTCGCCGTACCACCGACGAAGTGAGATGTACCGAGCCGTTTGTACTTTCGACTCCGTTGATGCGAAGCACCGGCTCGGGCTGCGTGGCGGCCAGATTCATAGTGACGGTGATGCGGTCGGTGCCGTCGTGCGTGGCCATTTGCGTCGCTGTTGACCATGTCCGATTTCCGCTAGAGCCACCGAAGCGCACGTCGACCGCGAAGTCATCGATCGTCGAACGGCTCAGCACAAATTCGCCCACCGCATGCAGGTCGTACCACCGTCCGTCGATGGTGCTCAGATGCGGATCCGAGGTGGCTTTGCCGTTGGGCGGTTCGAAGCCGTCGTGCGGGCTACCGTTGGATGGCGGCGGGTCAACAGAGGTGTTGCCGCCGCCACCCGCTCCGCCCCCGGGCGGGTTGGGGTCCTTGATCCGTTTGCAGAATTCGTCGAGCGACATGCCACGAGCCGATGCGCTGGCTTTGTGTCTGCCACCGGTGATACCGACGTCAAATGGTGCCTTGGCGGGGATGGCGCTTGGTGGCTCGCTGGTGGTTCCGGTTGGACATTTGCATGAGTCAATCAGGCAGTAGTCGATCGGGTCGCCGAACGATATTTTCTGATTCATCTTCTCGGCTGCGTCGATGATGGCGAGATGGCCAGCCTGAAGTGTGACTTCCAAAATGTCGGCGTTTGATGTGAGTTTTACAAGTTCGAGCTGCCACGGCTCGGCCGACCCGATCGGCCCAGATTGCTTGTCGTTAATCGAAACATCTCGTGGCGTCGAACCGTCCGACGGGAGGTTGCCTTGCGCTCCCGGCAGCCGAATATCCCAGAGATCACTGTTGTGATGTTTGAGAAATGAGCTCGACGACCAGGTGTCAACAAGGCGGTCTTCGTCTTGAGCGGCGAGTGCCGAGAAGGCGTCTTCGTTGGCTCCTCCCACGCCGCGCGTGTAGCCGTCGATGAGCCGGTGAGCTACGGCATCGACTCCAGCCACGTCGCTCAGATGGGCAAAAAAGCCGACAGCGTCGTAGTCACGAGTAACGAGCGATTTCGCGGGCTGCGTGAAGTAGACGGACCATTTGTCTTGCATCGATGGAAATGCGGCGGTCGGCACGAGCACGGTTTGCACCCAGGTGGCTTCGCCCTCATGCAACCATTTCGCTATCGAACTCACTTGCGCTCCAGTAGCGATCCCGGCTTGTTGATAGCAATGAAACGTTTCGTGGGTCACGACCGAGAGTTGCGTGGCAAAGTCCTGATTGGCGAAGTAGGCAAGGTTGATTGTGGATTTGCAGGTGGCGCGCCGAGAGGAACCGCCGATCAAATGATCGTCGAAGTATCCCGATTCAGCCCAGGCTTCCAGCGCGCTGTCGAACCGGATGTCGAACGGTTCGGGCAGCGGATTGGAGCGTCCGATGAGTGCGGCGATCGACTTGTTGGCCCACTCGAACATCGGCTTGAAGTAGGCCCTGGCTTTGTCCTCGACGGCCGATGCTGGCAATGCCATGTGAGAGCCGGGCAATTTGACGCCAGGCCGATATGCAGCGTTGACAACTCCGGCAGGCGTCGTGGTGGTGGGGAACGTTTGCGTCAGAGCGGTAAATCCATCGAACGTTTCGGGCGTAGTTGGGTTGGCTGTACCGCCGAGATATGGCGCAGCCACATTTTGCTGTTCCGGCGTGAGCTTGTCCCAGAGCAATTGCAGTTGCAGGGCTGCCCAGCCACCCGACATCGGGTGCTCGACTTTCCCCGCGGGGATGGTGACCCCCGGCAGGTTCGCTACTTCAATGGAGAACAGTTCTGTGGCTGTTTCAACCGTGGGGCCGTTGGCTTGAATGAGATCGGTGAGGCGCTGATTGACGGTCAAGCTGACATCGCCCGGAAGCGTTGCAACGGTCGTGGTAGCCGAAAGCATCGTGGTGATTGACGGCGAGGTTGCGGTCGACGTTGTAGTTGTGGGTGCGGCGTGTTTCGCCGTCGAGCAACTGGCCAGCATCTCAGCCACGCAGGTCACTCCGAGTGCGAGGTTCCAGCCGCGGTGCATCGCGCCATAGTGGACCACTGGCGCTCGAATGTCTCTCGTGACCTCACCAGATTTGCAGTGGTACTACCACCACTGCGTAAGTGGCCTTTGCACGATAGGCACACCGGCGATGGTCCGTCAGAATTGATATGTCCGCGCTCGGCCACGACAACCATCTTGGCCAAGGCAACCATGGAGGATGTACATGAGGCCATTGATGAGGCGCATAACAGTAGCGACGCTTTCGATCGCGACATTTGTTGGTTTTTCAGCCTGTTCAAGCAACGCCAAAACGGGAGCCACGAGCAGCTCGCCGAAATCAGTGTCGGCGCCGCCGTCGAGCTCGAGCACCGGGGTAACCGGCACGGTATCGACTCAAGCAGGTCAGTCGTCCACGACAGTTGCAAGCTCGCCCGTAACGGTTGCTTCACAACCGGTCTCGTCATCAGGCAACCCACTCAAAGATCCATGCGGCGTCGTGAGTCTCGAAACCATCAAGAAGATGATTCCCGATGCGGCCGTTGGGGTGCCCACGATCAAGCCGAAAATTTCAAGCTGCCGGTGGGCTTCGGCCGCTGACAACACGGTGGCTGTTTTGGCCAGTATCACACCGTTTCCCGCTGGCATCGATCCGAGCTTCCCGAAACAGGCAATGAAATCTGAGCCAGGCGAAGACGTGGCTGTGGGCGAAATCAGTCGGTACGAGCCCGCCAGTGATGGCGACCTCTTGGTGGCGATCAAGGGGTCAGCGCAGGTAATGGTGATCGGTAGAAAGACAGCGTCCAACAAAGAGGCGATTGTCGAAATTGCCAAGGCCATCGTCGCCGCGTTGTGACCAACGTCGCCGCCGATTTACATCAATTAGTCGACCAGTCTTTCAACGGGAACGCGTCATCGGCCCGGGCGTTGCCCAGAATTCCAGCGGTGTCACGGCAGGAACATAGCTCGTGCCACATTTCGAGTGTACAGGTGCTGGCTCAAGAGCGATAATGGCGGCTACCCACTCACTTTTTTCGCGAGGAGAGCCCCATGATGTGCCATCCCAGGAGCGTGTTGAGTGGGGCAATTTTCGCCACCGTGGCGTTGGTTTCGTGCGGAACCTCGACATCGAAGTCGGCCACCACAACGACAACCAGCGCGTTGACTACAACATCATTCGTTCAGGTGTCGAGCACTGCGTCGTCGGGAGGCTCAACGACTCCGCCAGGTTCGCTTCCATCGAGCACAGCTGTTTCGTCGGAGGCTGGCGGGAGGTTCGTTGACGTGTTCGCTGCCGTGTGTGCAGCAGTGAGCCCGAGCGCATTGTCAAAAATTATTGCCGACTCGCTCCCAGGCGTGGCGTCGGTAAGTCCAGAGATTTCAACGTGCACGTTTACATCAGCGACCAATGCGAAGTTGCGCCTGGTGGTGTCGATTCGCCACATTCCTAATAGCCAGCTTGAGGCGGCTAAGCAAGGTTTACGAGACAACGCCAGTGAAGATATATCGATCGGCGATATCAGCCGTTACTCCAAGGCATTCGACGGTGACCTCGTCTCAGTGATCAAGGGCAACTCGCAGCTTCTCGTGTTTTGGCACGGAGGCACACTGACCCGAGATGTGATCATTGAGATCGCGAAAGTTGTGCTATCCCAGATGTAATTTCTAGCCAGCGCGGCCGATGACTGTTACACAGGCAGGCCGCCGGTGGCCGACGCGGTGGTGCCAAAATCGGTGTACGCCTTGATGGTGTTTTCGGCGATGCGCATCTGGTGAATTTCGTCGGCACCGTCGGCGAATCGAGCCCAACGAGCGTGCTGCATCATGCTGGCTAGCGGTGTGTCGGTGGAGTAGCCCAACGCGCCGTGGACTTGAATGGCCCGGTCGATAATGCGGTTAAGGCTGTTAGCCACAAAGTGTTTCGCCATCGAGACCTCGGTGCGGAAATCGTCGCCCCGGTCGATCTTGTAGGCGGCGTGCAACACCATCAGTTTGCATTGGTACAGCTCCATGGCCGAGTCGGCGATGAGCCATTGAATGCCTTGCTTCTCGGCCAAAATGCTGCCGTGGCTATACCGGTTGAGTGAACGGTCCACCATCATGTCGAGGGCCGTTTCGGCCTGGGCGATCCAACGCATGCAGTGCGCCAACCGCGCTGGCCCGAGACGGTATTGACCCAGTCGATGGCCGTTGCCGCGTCCACCCAAGATCTGAGAGTCATGTATGCGCAAATCGGTAATCATGATCTCGGAGTGCCCGCCCGGGCCGTGCATTGTGGCCACTTCGCGCACACGATCCCAACCCAGTTGCGGTAGGTCCACGATGAACGCAGTGTTGGCACCGCGAGAGCCTTCTGGCACATCGAGCTCGGTGCGGGCAATCAAGATCGCGAACTTGGCGCGATTGGCACCCGAAATGAACCACTTGTGACCGTTGATGACCCACTCGTCGCCGTCCTGGATGGCGAATGTTTTGATCAACGTTGGATCGCTACCCGCCACCTCTGGCTCGGTCATCGCAAAGCACGACGATGACACGCCGTCGCACAACGGCTTGAGATATTTCTCTTTCTGCTCATCGGTGGCCCAATGCAACAGTGTGTGCATGTTGCCCTCATCGGGTGCCTGGCAGTTGAAAACCCATGGGCCGACGCGTGTTTTGGCCGCCTCGGCTTGCACCATGGCCAGCGCCACATGGCCTAGGCCCATACCGCCGTACTCGGTGGGCATGTGTGGCAGCCACAGGCCAGCTTTGACGGCCTGCTTGCGAAGGCCAATGAGCGCCGAAATGTACGCCTTTTGTTGGTCGCCCTGCATTTCCTCGCGATGTCCAAATGGTTCGACGGCTGGCTTAATGACATCGTCGACGAACGACCGCACGCGGGCGCGGATTTCTTCGTGTTCTGGTGCGAGTGTGAAGTCAATGGCCATGGTGAACTCCCGAGGTGACGTGAAACGAAGTGTTGTGAAACGAAGCGGCGTCAAACGACGTGGCGGCGAATCTACCCGTCATCGCTAAACCGAGCATGGCCGAGCGCGCAGTTACCTCACTGGTCGGCAAAACAAATGGCTCACTCCGCTGGCCACGAGTTGCCCGACGTCGTTCCACACCGATTGGTGACTCCCGATGAGACCGTCGGCGGCCACCGGGCTGATGCCCTGCAGCAGGTGCCAATCATCGCTGGGGTTGAGGTGATGGAACTCGCACGACACGTCCAAACTGGGTGCCACAAACGATTCGGTGTTGTGGCGCAAACCGACCGCGGGATACCCGCCAAGGTCCACCAGAGTGAGCAGCCGCGCTGCATGTAGCCACCGGTCGGTGGTGTCGCTCGTCGAATTGAATCGCATCCAGTTGTGATACAGCGGCGCGCCCAACACCCGGTTGTCCCAATCATCAATCCACGTGGGTGGACGCTGGTCGAAGTTTTCCCAAAATCGAAACCGAATGGGGGCGTCAATCCCCGAAGCTGCAAAGCGTTCTTGCACCGTTGGAAGCGTGTTCCACATTGGCACGTCTGGCATGGGCGCTTCGTCGTGAGAAAGGCCGGGCAAGTCGTCGTCGATGGCCCACACGAGTGCGTGCAGAATCGGCTTGCCCAGTTGCGTCATCGAAACAGCAACGCTGGTGGCATTGCGCGTTTGGCGAAGCGTTGTTGGTGTGATCACCACCGGGTCCTCAAAATTTGCGACGCCCAGAAAGTGCACGGTGGCGTTGGCCGGGCGCGGTCGTTGGCAATGCAGGCCCGCGGTGCGCAGTGCCAGTGCTGCCACGTATCCACCATTGGGCCCCCAGATTTCCCAGGCTTGGCTCAGCACTCGACCGTAGGTGCCATCGGCAGCGGCAATCAGATCGGTATCGATTTTGAAATCAGCCATGCCCGATCGTAGCGATCAACGCCCTGGGCCGCGGCTCGATTTCTTCATCCACTCTTTGACAATGGCCGTGTGCGCTGCGGTGAATTCACTCGATCCGAATCGCTGCAAATTCAGGCTCAGGTTGAGCACGTTCAGGCTTCGCATCGCCGTGAACGCGGCCATGGTTTCGAGGTCGTTGCAGGCGCTTGGCCACGGTCGTACGTCGCGGTATCCGAGCTGAAACGCGTCGACGAATACAGGAAATTTTCGCGTCAGTACAGCTATAGCGATCCCAAGGTCTTGGGCGTCGAAACCGAATTGGAGGTCTTGAAAATCGATTGGCGTGAGCGCGTCGCGCCAGCGCATCACGTTGTGGGGGCCAAAGTCGCCGTGCAATAAATGTGGCGTGTGGGGCGAATGAGCCCACAACGCGTTGAGCGTCTCCTGGGCTCGAGCAGTGGCGTCGCTGAACAATGTGCCTTGGCTTGTTTCGTGAGCTGCGAGCAACGATTTGACGCCGAAGTAGATCACGCGATTCGCTGTCACGTTTGTGACGTCGATCTGGAGGTTGAGTTCGCTGGAACGCTCGTGGAGTGCCGCCAACAAACGGCCGGCGTGCCGCATGGCGTCAGCGTCGAGTCGATCACGCAGCGGATTGCCCGGCACCCATGTCATCAGTGAGACCACGCGGGTGTGGTCGAGACGATCGTCTTCGATGACCGTTGTGAATTGTCCAGCGACGTTCGGAACGCAGCGCAGCGATGTGATCGAACCAAGTGTCGCTAGCCATGTTGCTTCGATCTCTTCAACGTCGGCGGCGTGAATACGCACGCCATCGCCGACCCGCAACGCGAACCGTTGTCCACCCTGGCAGTCGACGCGAAAGACACTGTTAAACGAGTGCGAGGAGATCAACGCCACGCGGGCATTGGCAAGGCCAAACCGGTCGCGAACAACGTCGAGCGCACATGACTGCAATCGGCGAAGTTTTCCGACCGACGTCAGGCTGCTGAACGTTTTCACGTACGCATTGTTACGCGCGCTTGGTGAGCGCGTGCGCGAATTACACGCGGGCTTGATCGAGGGCTGATTGCAGCGATTGCTTATAGGCATCGCTGGTGTAGGTGGCACCCGACACCGAGTCGATATTCGCCGTCTGCGCACTCATGGTTTCAGAGTTGAGAGTCGGCACCGCATTGCTGTTTATCTGGACGCTTTTGCGGTCAGCATCTGGCGACGCGATAACGGTGACTGTGCTGATCTGTCCGTTGGCGACGGCTATTTCCACCTGGACTGGGCCGTATCGTGTATCGATCGACGCCCCGTCGTACGTGCCCGACACCAGTCCGTTAGCTGATGCTGCGACCGAGGTTGCCGGTGACGTTGCCGCCGCCGTCTGGGTCGACGTTGCCGCCGCCGTCTGGGCAGCGGGTTGCGCAATAGTGGCTGCTGCGGCCGCCACCAGACCAGTGCGAGTCGAACTGGTCGCTTTGGTCGCGGTCGATGTGACGGCACCGGCGTGGTCGGCGTAGTACAGGCCTCCAGCGAGGCCCACTGATGTGGTGACGCTCAGCGCCAGCGCCATCGCTCGTGACCCCTTTGCGGCGTGGCGCTTGCCGGTACGTCGAGTGGGTCGATTCCCGGTACGGCCGGGACCCGCCGGATTCCGTGAGTCGTTGTTGTGTAAGTTGGCGATTCGTTCTGCCGCACTCAACACGGGGCCCGAGTCGGGAGCCGAAACTTGTGGTCGTGGGGGAGTCGTAATCATGTGGATGACTTTGACAGTCCAAAGTCACAGGCAGCTGTGAACCGGTTAAGAGTTCAGGAAGACTGTCGGGCGGCCGCGACACCCAAAATACGCAGCGAAAGCGGATACACCGCCAACCCGCCCACGACAACGAGCGCAACCTTGAACACCAACGACGGTCCATCGGTGCCAGCTTGGTAGCCGTGTAGCCCAGCAAACACCACGGCCGCGACTGATGTGAGATGGATGGCTCGCCAAACGCGTTTAGGAAATCGCATTTTTGGCCACGATGTGAAAATGGCCAACGCGAACAGGTAGGTCGAGATCACACCAAACGTGATGGCGGTGGTGTTGTACCCAGCCGTGCCTGGCACGAAAATTTGTTTCACACCAATAGCGAGATCGCTGTCGGCGAACACGGCCACAATGTGGATCACGATGAATGCCAACGCCAGCCCGCCGAGCCATTTGTGTAGGTCGAGCCACCACGCTGGCCGCAGTTTCTTGCCCGTTTGGCGGGACGAAAACAGAAACCCCCAACTTAAAGAAAACACGGTCAGGACTGTTGCCATGATGCCCGTCGAGCGCGACACATACCACCAAAAATCATTCATGGCGCCCATTCTGGACCCGTACGGAACACATCCGCCGCTCATGACCAGTTTGTTACTGAATGCTCACAGACCTGCGGGGTAACTAGGCTGGTCGGGTCTCATCGATATAGAAGTGGAGGTCTCGATGACAGCGACGACAAGTAGACGACAATTTCTCGGAATGATGGGCGCAGCCACCGTGGCTGGCGGCGTGGCGTTGGCCAGTTGCACGAGCGACAAGAAGTCTGGCGCACCCAGCGGTGATGACTCGCCAATTGCAACGGCCACGAAGCCGGGGACGGCGGGTACCGGCAACACCACGACATCGCAAGTCATCACCAGCGTCGTCGCCACAACCCAGCCGCCAACAAAATCCGCTGTCGCCACGGTGCCTGGCACCAATCGTCCTCCGCAGTTCGTGATGATCAGTTTCGACGGCTCAGGATCGACCGGGCTCATGGAATACTGGCGGAAAATTTCCGCCGAAACCGGAGCGAAATTTTCGTTCTTCATTTCCGGCGTGTACCTGCTGTTGCCGGAAAATAAGAACCTCTACCAACCGCCTCGCCATAAAGCCGGACGCAGCGACATCGGGTTTTTCACGCCCGGTAAAGATGCCAATGGCAACAAACTCGACCCCCAAGCCGACCTGTATGAATTGCTGAAACAGTGGAAAGCAGCGCACGGCGAAGGCCACGAAATCGGCACGCACTTCAATGGTCACTTTTGCGGCGAGGGATCTGATTCAGCTGTCGGTTCATGGAGCGCTGACGATTGGAAAAACGAGATCAGCCAGTTCAACACGCTGCTAACAAATGTGTCGAAGAACAATGGTTTGCCGGCCATCGACCTACCATTTGGGCCTGCCGATATCAAGGGCGGACGTACGCCGTGTCTACAGGGCAAACTCAACGACGTGCTCTACCCGACCTTGGCCGAACTCGGCATGCGGTACGACTCCAGTCACAACGTGTCTGAGGGCGTGTGGCCGAGCAAGATTTCAGGCCTATGGAGCCTGCCGCTGCACAACATCGAACTCGTAGGCAGCAAGTTGTCGACGTTTACGATGGACTACAACTTCTTCGCTCAGCAGAGTTACTTGCAATCGCACGACGTCAACAAGGCACCCGTATCCACGACAGATCCGGCGCTCGCCGATCAGTTTCGTCAGCAAACGTACGACTCATATAAGAAATATTTTCACAACGCCTACTACGGCACTCGATCCCCGTTGGTGATCGGGCATCACTTTGCCAAGTGGAACATGAGCGCCTACATCAACGCCATTACCGAACTCATTCGTGAAATAGCGCCGATGCCGGAGGTTCACTTCGTGACCAAATCGACGATGTGTGACTGGCTCGAGGGCGTGACGCCGGAGCAGCTCAAGGCCTTTCGAAATGGCCAATTCGACAAGCTGACCAAGGTCTAGGTCTTCTAGCTCGACGCGACCAGATATCGCGTCGCTCAGGGTTACGACACTACTGATGCAAAAAAGTCGGCCGCCGTATTGGCAATGAGGGCCGGGTCTTCCATGGGCCCAAAGTGAGTCAACTGGTCAAAACGTAGATGGTGTCCCTTGGGAATGAGGCCGGCGGCGAGTTCGCCCGCATTGCCGGGCCCAGGGATGTCGAGCGTGCCAGTAATCACGAGCACGGGACATTGAATATTTTCTAGTCGTTGAAAGGTGCCGTGAGTACCGCCTTGTTCAAACGTGCGGGCCTCGTGTTCGCCGGCGCATTTCAGCGTGACCTCACCAGTGTCGTTTGGGCGAAACCCTCCGTTCACGTAGTCGGCGAGCACATCGCTTCGCCACGCCCCGAGCGGCATTTTTGATGCGTAGTTGTCGATCGCTGCTTGATACGAAGCGAAAGTGCTGCGACGCCTCCGGGCCCCGGACGCCAACGAATTCTCTGGTCCTTGCGGGGACGGCTCATCGTCGGGAAACACGATGGGCTCATACACCACGAGCGCCGAAAACGTGCCGGGCGCATTGAGTTCAGTCATCAGCAGCGTGGCGCCACCCATCGAGTGTCCGAACCCGAAGAGCGGCCGTGTATCAAGGTGGCGCGTGAACGCCAGCGCGTCGTCGCCGTATCCGTGCCAGTCGAACGTCTCGCTGGCAGGGACTGACGAATCGCCGTGAGCGCGATAATCGAGGCCGACGCAGCGGAAACGTTCGGCGAGATGGCGCGCCATTGCGTCATAGACACGTGCGTGAAATCCAGTGGCGTGCGACAGGACCAGAGTTGGACCGACGCCCCCGAAATCGTAGGTTGCCAGCTGGACACCGTTGGTGGACTCGATCGTGGGCACGAGCCGAGAGTTTTACCGGATCGTCCAAACTTCGACGCATCCAGCGATAGCGTCTCGCCCTAGCCTGGCCCGATGACGCTTCGCCTCGCGACCCGGTCCAGCATGCAAGCTCGCATCCAATCCGAATTTGTGGCCGCCAAAATTACTGAACTCACTGGACACGCCGTGCAGCTCATTTTTGTTGATACTGCTGGTGATCGTGATCGCACTACCCCGCTTGCCCAGCTGGGTGGTCGAGGAATATTCGTCAAAGAAGTACAGCAAGCAGTGATCGAGGAGCGCGCCGATTTTGCTGTCCATTCAGCCAAAGATTTGCCATCCAGCTTTGATGCTCCTGGCCTTACATTGGCGGCCGTACCACGCCGTCACGACGCCCGCGACGCTCTCGTCGGAGCGTCGCTGAATGCCCTGACGGCCGACTCGACGGTGGCGACGGGGTCGGCGCGGCGCGAGGCTATCTTGGGTGCGCTAATACCAGGTGTGTCGTTTGTGGGCCTGCGCGGCAATACAACGACACGCGTTGCTCGCGCCGATCAGCCCGAAATCGACGCCGTCATCGCCGCTGTCGCCGGCGTTACGTGGGTGGGTTTAGAGGGCAAGATTTCGTATGTGTTTTCGCCAGAAGAAATGGTGCCGCAAGTTGGCCAAGGCGCGCTGGCGCTGGAGTGTCGGGCCGATGACACACGCACAATTGCGGCGCTGCAAAAATTGCAGGACCCGTCTAGCCGCCGCGCCGTGGATACCGAGCGAGCGTTCCTAAAGGAGCTTGGCGGCGGGTGCGACCAGCCGGTGGGTGCGTACGCAACCACCGTGGGGGACCATATTTCGGTCATTGGTTTTTTGGCCGCTGAGGTGCGTGGCGCGCATGCCACGGCCACGATCGTTGGCGACGACCCGTCCGTCGGGGCACAACTTGCTGACCAACTCAGGGCGTTTCTGGAGCGTTGAAAGGACCGCGGCGATGCCCGAGAGCGATCGTTAGATCGCCTTGAGGTGTAAGAGAAATACCGATTCTGGGTTCATCACGTTGAGCTGGATTCCATGCAATTCGATCTGGCGTCCAGTGAGTTGCAACGAGCCAATACGAAACCATTCGGTGCTGGTTTGCATCGGCCCGAATTCTGGCATGGGTACCATCATGCGTACCTCGTAACGGGTCGTGGCGTGGAGGCCTACCACCCGCACCGGAGCGTTCACGCTGGAAGCGGGAAAAGTTGTTTGCGCCACACTGACAACCGCTTCGCGCTGATCAGGAGCGACGAACGCCACGGCCACAACACCGGGATCGGGGTGTTCTTGACGCACCACAGTTGACTGGTGAAACAGAGCCCGATGCTGTTTGTGAATTTTTATTGCGGATCGCACCTCGAGGAAATCGCGTTGGTCGGTGTCGATCAAATTCCATTCGACGCCAAGGTGATACGGCAATGCTGTGGCAGATCGGAACGACGTTGTTTGTCGACGGCCAGTGGTGTGTGACCGTGGTCCGCCAATGTGCGCCCCCAAAATTTCTGGCGGCCAAAAATATGACGCGCCACGTTGGATGTGTTGACGTTCCAATGCGTCGTTGCAATCCGACGTCCAGACGCGGACCGTGCGTTTCAGAATTTCAGCGTCGATGCGTCCACCTCCTGATGCGCAACTCTCGATTTCAAGATGCGGGTATTCCACCTTGAGTTTGTCGATGAGTCGGTATACCGCCAGCGTTTGGGTATGGGTCGCGGCCCGCCCGTTGTGCGCAGGCTGCACGAGGTCGCGGTTCATGTCCCATTTCAAATAGGAGATGCCGTTCACGGCGATGAGACCGTCCAGTTTTGTGAAGATGTAGTCGAAGGCATCTTGGTTGGTGAGGTCGAGTACCAGTTGATGGCGCGACAGTGGTTTGGCGTAACCATTGATGCCCAGCACCCAATCGGGATGGTCTCGGTAGAGGTCTGAGTCGGGGTTGACCATTTCGGGTTCGACCCACAGGCCAAATGCCATGCCCAGCTCGCGCACCAGCGTTACCAGCGGTGTGAGCCCTTCGGGGTATTGCCCAGAATCCACCCACCAATCGCCCAACCCAGCGCGGTCACTCCGTCGGGAACCGAACCAACCGTCGTCGAGCACAAA
This sequence comes from Acidimicrobiia bacterium, assembly GCA_043782545.1. Lineage (GTDB taxonomy): Bacteria > Actinomycetota > Acidimicrobiia > Acidimicrobiales > JBBRKR01 > JBBRKR01. The sequence goes on along the minus strand of JAYWAI010000042.1, from coordinate 4,977 downwards.
GCGCTCCACGCCGGCATCGGCGGCCTTGCGGGCCAGATCTTGCAACGTGGCCATGTCGTGTTTGAAATAGACGGCTTCCCACGTGTTGAGCGTCACGGGCCGAGGTCGGCGCGGCGACGGATGCCCGGGGCGGCTTCGCCAATGAGCGTGAAACTGTTGGCTGGCTTGATTGAGGCCGTTGGTCGAGGCCGACGCGAATACTTGGGGGGTGGTGTACGACTCACCCGGCTGTAGGACCATCTCGCCGCTGTCGAATACTTCACCGAGTTGGATGTAGCCACGACCGTCCATCATCCGCTCGACGCGCACTATGTGATTGCCACTCCAGCCCATGTGAAAGCCAGTCACGTTGCCGCGATGTTCGCTGAAGCCGGCCTCGCCAACGAACACACCCGGAAACCGATCGCGCGATGTGTGACCTCGACGGTTTTCGCGAACAAGCGCGTGAGGGCCAAGCGCCGTGCGGGTAGTGGCAAATTCGTGACACCACCGACCATCAAACCCGAGCACATCGTTGGCCTGCGGAGCTAGCGGCAAGGTCATCAGCAGCTCATCAAGCGAGTATGGCAACTCGCCTTCGTTGGTGAGCGTGATGGCCGCTATGAGCACGTCGTTTCTGGGCGCGCCGAGCTCGAGCGAAACGTCGAGTCGGAGGCCAACCCGGGCATCTCGGCACACCGCGGTGAATTTGTCGAAGCCCAATTGGTAGGAGCCCATTGAAAATTGTGGCGCCCAATCCAGGCCATCGCGATGGCCTCGTAGGCCGGGGTGACCCATAAACCCTTGGGCCAATTCCGGAACGACCGACAGTGGGGCTTCGATCGCCAAGTTGGCGGCAGTTACTGGGCGTTTGAGTGCGGTGCGAACTGTCGACTCATCAATGTCCCCGAGATCTGCGCCAAACCACAAAATCTCGGGGACACCGCTGTCGGTATCGATGACGAGGGACGTGTTTGCCCCCCGTAGGTGAATCATGGCCATGGATCGAAGTTACCGTGCCACGGCCCTTGGGGAAGCTATGGCTTGGCGGTAGTGGTCGTCGTTTGACCGGCAGGGGTAGTGATGAGCGGTGTAATCGGCTGGCCAAACGGATAGAAAATGGTGGATCCCGAACGTGACAGAGCATCGATCTCTTTGGATTTCAGCAAGACATCAGTGAGCGACTTGGACAAGATGTTGTTGGCGTCAGCGTCGCCTTGCGCGGCGATGACCTTGGCTTCGGCGTCGGTTTGGGCGACCTTTTTGCGGGTCTCCGCTTCGGTCTGCGCCTGCTGTTGCACGATGAGTGCTTTCTCGGCGAGTTGCTTGGCTTCGAGTTTGGCAGTGATTTGTGTTTGCAGTTTTTCCTCGAGTTTGATGTCACGAATTTTGAGAGCGTCGAGCGTGATGCCTCGCCCTTGCAATCGAATTCGCAGCTCATCCTCAGCCACTTTTGAAATTATTTCACGCTTTGACGAGTATGCCTCTTCGGCCTTATAGCGCGAGTAAACGTCCCGAATAAGCGACCTTGCGTCAGGGCGAACAATGCGCTCGCGGATACCATCCATCGAGCCAACTTGCTTGAACAATTGATCAGCACTAGTCAAAACAATGCCGTACCGAACGGTCACATCGAGCACCATGTTGCCGCCTTCGCTGCTCAGCACGGCAACGCCGTCGGGCTGGGTGCGGTCGCCTTCTGATGCAACTTGCGTCATGTTTGATTCCTGGAGTCGAGTGGAGAATTCGGTGATCGTCGTCCATGGGGCAACGACTTGAACCCCGGGGGGAAGTGCGCCGCCAATCTTGCCGAACGTCACCGGGATTCCGACAGACGTTGCGCCGACAACTCGCACCATCGAGGAGACGAGGAGCACGATGCCGAGCACGAATGGGATCAGGGCGAGACCACGAAGGCTTCGATGCCGAGCCGGCGTGACTTGGCCGAGACGGGGATTGCCAATTGCCGGAGTGGTGACCCCCTTTACGATGAACATCACAATGCCGACGATGAGTAAGACAATTCCGAAAATAAATGGGGCCATAGCCGCAACTATGCCCGGTTGAGTGTGCACAACACAACCCGTTGAGGCAGACTTGCGAAATGGCAGCTGTCACGTTCGCACGGGTTTCGAAAAGTTACGATGGTGGAGCTCGGGCAGTCGACGATCTCAACCTTGATATTGCCGATGGCGAGTTCATGATTTTGGTTGGTCCGTCGGGTTGTGGGAAGTCCACCGCGTTGAGAATGATCGCTGGCCTGGAAGAAATCACCGACGGCGACTTGTCGATCGGAGAACGTCGAGTAAATGACGTTGCTCCCGGCGACCGCGACGTCGCCATGGTTTTTCAGAACTACGCGCTGTATCCCCATATGTCGGTGCGTGAAAACATGGCTTTTGCTTTGCAAATGCAAAAAGTTCGTAAACCGGAAATCGCCCGTCGCGTTGACGAGGCGGCAAAGATATTGGGGCTTTCGGAGTTACTTGAACGCAAGCCCAAAGCGCTATCGGGTGGGCAACGACAGCGCGTTGCGATGGGCCGGGCCATCGTTCGCGAACCAAAGGTGTTTTTGATGGACGAACCTCTGAGTAACTTGGATGCCAAGCTTCGCGTTCAAATGCGTTCGGAGATCATCCGGATTCAGCAACGCCTCGGCACCACGATGGTGTATGTGACTCACGATCAAGTTGAGGCGATGACAATGGGCGACCGGGTAGCCGTGATGCGTAAAGGCGTGCTGCAGCAGGTTGCGTCGCCGCAGGAATTGTATGACCGTCCCGCAAACCTGTTTGTGGCTGGGTTCATTGGATCGCCATCGATGAACATGGTGCTTGCGACACTCGAGCGCGAGGATGATGCTGCCCGAAGCCATATGGTGGCACGGTTCGGGTCACATTCGCTATCGATCGACGAAGCGGCGATTGCTTCACATCCCGGCTTGAAAACTCGAGTCGGTAACCAGGTCATTTTGGGCATTCGACCGGAACACTTTTCTGATGCGACCGACCAAGACTCCGACGCCACCTGCTTGGTTGTGACTGTGGATCTATTCGAAGCTATGGGTGCCGAGACGTTTTTACACTTCGATACCGATGCCACGCCAGCGGGAGTCGAGGAGATTCGCGAAGCCGCCGACACGGAAGAAGCCGATGTTCCAAGTGCCGCGTCCGGCGCCCGGATGACGGCTCGACTTGATGGCACAGTGCGCACAAGTCGTGGTGAAGAACGTCGCGTTGCCGTTGATACCGCGAAGGCGTATTTCTTTGACGCGGTGACCGGTCTACCCCTGCGGTAACCGTTCGCGCTTTGCGTGAAGATCGTTGGGTAAGAGTTCACCGAGAGAAACGAAAGATCTCGAAATCTTCAAGTGTCGATTTCCCTTATGTTTCCGTTTCGTTTCGCTTTTGTTTTCCCACTTGACATTTAAATGAAAGCAGACGCAAATGGTATCCGTGAGTTCGGCGCAAGGGGACGCCCCGTTCAGTTCATCTTTTCCGGCTGAGGTTCGTCAGGCGCGCCTGCGTGATCTCGTCGCTGAACGCGGCTATATGCGAGTAAGTGAGCTCAGCGGGCACTTCGGGGTTTCTACGGTAACGATTCGCAACGATCTTGATGCTCTGGAAGGCCGCGGTGAGCTTCGCCGTGTGCATGGTGGCGCCACACTTGAATCTGTCGTTCGGCCTGAGCCAACCTTTGAGGAAGCTGCCAGCGATCTTCCCGATGAGAAGCGACACATTGGCCGGGCCGCCGCTGCGCTGGTGAGCAGTGGTGAGTCAGTGCTGATTGACGTCGGCACCACAACCACTGCAGTGGCCAGAGCGCTTGTCGGCCGAGCCGAGTTGACCGACGTGACCGTATTCACCAACGCACTCAATGTTGCCTTCGAATTGGAGCCAGCGATACCGCGTTTCACAGTGGTCGTTACCGGCGGCACGCTGCGACCCAAGCAGCATTCGCTCGTCAACCCGCTCGGTACGGCCTTTCTGGAGCAACTCAACGCCACTACTGCCTTTATCGGCTGCAATGGTGTTGACCTCGCCGGTGGAGTGACCAATATCAACCTGCCCGAGGCTGAAATCAAGCGAGCCATGATGCGGGCGGCGCGACGTCGAGTGGTCGTGGCCGACGGATCGAAACTTGGCCGTATAGAACTCACCCGGGTGTGTCCGATCGACATGGTCGACATATTGGTGACCGACGTTTCCGCCGACCCCGGCATTGTCACGGAGTTGCGCAGTCGCGGCGTCAACGTGATCATCGCCGAAGGCCGCCAATCGTGACCCAAATCGCTGCAGGTCAATCGCTGGTGCGCCACGAGTTGACGCATCCAGACGGCCGCACGTTTTACGTTTATGGCGCGTTGCGCGGCACACTCGCAAATCAACCAGCCGATCGCGAACTTACCGCCTTGCACCTTCGGTTCGATGCGGTCACTCAGACATGGGTCGCCATCTCGCCGGCCCGGAATTCTCGGCCGGTCGGCCCCGATGCCGACACGACATGCCCATTGTGCCCAGGCGGCCCAGAGTTGCCATTCGACTACGACTCAGCGGTGTTTGATAATCGGTTTCCCGCATTGTCAAACGATGCGTCGGCGTCGAGCGACTATGGCACAGCAACCTCCGCCGGACGCTGCCAAGTTGTTGTCTATACGAGTGAACACAACGGTTCGCTGAGCTCGCTTGGGCCAGAACTCATTGCTCGGGTCGTAGCGATTTGGCGCGACCGTACGACTGCCCTGTGGGCCCAGGGCCACCAATACGTGATGGCGTTTGAGAACCATGGCGTCGAGGTCGGCGCTACGTTGCCGCACCCGCACGGTCAGGTGTACGCGTTTGGCCATGTACCTCCGACCGTCCGAATCAAGACAGACGCGCTTACCGCACGCCGGCATGATCTGGGCACCTGCCTGAATTGCGATCTCGTGCTCGATGACGACACCAGTGAGCGAATCATTTGCCACAACGACACATTCACCGTGGCTGTGCCCTTCGC